>CANKNK010000274.1 GCA_947483455.1 Comamonadaceae bacterium
AAACCGTCTTTCACCGCAAATAAAAACCCGGCCAGTCCGGCAATTCCACCGGAGACTACAAAGGCCGCCAGTTTATAGGGATAGGTAGAAAAGCCGGTGGCGCGCATGCGCTGTTCATTCACCCGGATACCCACTAAAGCATGGCCGAATGGGGAGCGTCCCAGCAAGGCCAAAAACACAAAAGTACCCAGCAGGCAGGCCAAGGTAAAGCGGTACATCACCAGGGGCTTATCCAAATCCAGCCAGTCACCCAGCGTCGGTTTCATCATCAGGTAAATACCGTCGGTGCCGCCGCCCAAAGGGGTGTCGTGGACCACGTAATAGGCCATTTGTGCGAACGCCAAGGTGACCATGATGAAGTACACGCCCTTGGTACGCAAAGATAGCGCACCCACCACCAGCGCATACGAAGCGGCTAGCAACACGCACAGAGGCAACAAGGTCGCCAGCGAGGCTGGCCCGTCGGAGGGCGATAAAAGCACGGTGGCATAAGCGCCTATGCCAAAAAACGCGGCTTGCCCAAAGCAAACCAGTCCGGTGGTCCCCACCAGCAATTCCAGGCTGAGCGCCAGCACCGAAAAAATCATGATCTTGGTGGCCAAGTCGACACCAAACTTGCCCGCCACATGCGGAAATACCGCCAGCGCCGCAAAGCAGGCCAGCACAAACAAAAATTTAGGAAGCTGCGCGCGCATCACCCAGCCTTGAACAAGCCGTCTGGCTTCCACAGCAATATGAGGGCCATCAGGACATACACCAGCACACCGGCCACCTGAGGCACCAACACTTTGCCAAAGGTATCGACCACGCCAATCAGCAAGGACGCCAACAAGGCCCCACGTATCGAGCCAATACCGCCGATCACCACCACCACAAAACAAATAATCAGCACCAGACTGCCCATGCCCGGATAGACCGATGACACGGGCGCGGCCACCATGCCGGCCAACACCGCAATGGCCACCCCGGCGGCAAACACCACCCGGTACAAAAACTTGATATCAATGCCCAGGGACTGCACCATTTCGCGGTTGGTGCTGCCCGCGCGGATCATCATGCCCAGACGGGTTTTGGCGAATACAAAGTACATGCCCAGCGCCAGCAAGAGGCACACGCCAGAGATAAACAGGCGATAGACCGGGTACACCATCATGTCGCCTAGCGGGATGCTGCCGGACAAAAAATCCGGGGCCTGCACGCCGTGCACATCGTCGCCGACCAGCAAGCTGCGCAGCTCCTCGAAAACCAAAATCAGCCCGTAGGTCATCAGCACTTGCTGCAAATGCTCGCGGGTGTAGAGAAAGCTGTAAAACGCCCACTCCAGCAAATAGCCCAGCGCCACGGCCAAGACTAAGCCCACTAGCAAAGTGCTGAAAAAACCGCCGCCCACCGTGGCCGCCACAAAGGGCGCCAGGGCAAAAGCCATGTAAGCGCCTATCATGTAAAAACTGCCATGGGCCAGATTGATAACGCCCATGATGCCGAAGATCAGCGTCAGGCCCGAGGCCACCAGAAACAGCAGCAAGCCATATTGCAGTGCATTCAGGCACTGAATCAAAAACGTGGTGAGGTCCATAAAGATACAGGGCTGCGCCTAGCGCACTGAAGCGCTAGGGCACAAGCCCTGGGGCATATCGTTCCCAACCCTTACATCTTGCAGCCGCGGCCCGGGTCGGCCAGTTTGGCGCTAGCGATACCAATGACTTTGTTTTCCTTCTCTTTAGCGCTGGATTGGCGCAGGTAGAAGTCTTGCACTGGGTTGTGCGCCGCAGAAATAGTGAAGGGGCCGCGTGGGCTGTCGATCGTGGCCTTGCGCAATGCGGCCGAAATATCGGCGGACTTGGTGGCGTCGCCTTTGGTGGCGTTCAGGCCAATAGCCAGCATTTGCGCCGCATCGTAGCCTTGCACTGCGTACACATCAGGCTGCATTCTGAAGGTCTTGGCGTAGTTCAGGCGAAATGCATTGTCGCGCTTGGTGTTGAGGCTGTCGGCGTAATGCAAGGCGGTGAACAAGCCATCGGCAGCAGCACCCTCGGCATCGAGGTTGCCGTCGGTTAAAAAGCCCGATCCATACAAAGGAATCGTGCCTTTGAGGCCCGCTGCCGCATAGTCCTTGACGAATTTCACTGCGCCGCCACCGGCAAAGAAAGTAAACACTGCGTCCGGCTTGGTGGCCGCAATTTCAGTCAGCAAGCCCTGGAACTCTACGTTCGGAAAGGGCAGGCTCAATTCTTTGACCACCGTTCCGCCGCCTTTTTCAAAGCTTTCTTTAAAGCCTTTGACCGACTCGTCGCCAGCGGCGTATTTCCAGGTAATGGTGACTACTTTTTTGATGCCTTTTTTAGCCATCACTTCGCCCATGGCGTAGCCCGGTTGCCAGTTGGAAAAGGAACTACGGAAAATATTGGAAGCACACATGGCACCGGTCACCGCGTCGGCACCCGCATTGGGCACGATCAACAACGTGCCGCTTTCTTTGGCGGCCTTGGCCATGGCCATGGCCACGCCGGAGTGGACGGTGCCGATCAACACATCGACCTGATCGCGCTTAATGAGCTTGTTGACGTTATCCGTCGCCTTGGAAGGCTCGGACTCATCGTCCACCTTGAAGTACTCCACTTCGCGTCCGGCGATCTTGCCGCCCAGTTCGGTGACATGCTGGCGAAAGCCGTTTTCGATCGCCGTGCCCAAGGAGGCAAAAGTGCCGGTGTAAGGCAGCATGAAGCCCACCTTGAGTTTGCCGGTGGTTTGCGCGCTTGCCAAACTGGCGCTCAAAGCAGTCAATGCCACAGTGGCGCCGGCCCAGCGGGCCAGAGAGTTGATGGTGGGAAGCATGGGACGTCTCCTTATAGGTGTTGCAAAAAATGTGCTACTGCGGCGTTCAGACGCGCCGCTTGGTCGCGGTGCGGCGCATGGCCGCATGCGTCGAAAATTAATGGCTCGGTAGCGGCATGTTGCTGGGCCAGCGACTGAATATGGACCAGCGTCCCGTACTCATCGTCCATTCCCTGCACTGCCAACACCGGGCAATGTAAAGTCGCGATTGTGTCAGTAATTGACCAGGCCACAAAATCGGGCGCCAGCCAGGCCGCCATCCACCGGTCTAAGACGGCCTGCGCATCCCGGTGGTACTTGCCTAAAGCCGTCAGCAATGGCTTACGAACCTCCGGCGCTTGCAAAGCCGCAATAGCGGCAAGGGTTTTGGGCTCCACGAACACATGCGGCGCCAGTGCAATGACTGCCCGGCAATTTTCTGGATGCATGGCAGCGTACAAAAGGGCGATCGATGCGCCATCGCTGTGCCCCAGCAATACCGGTGGCTCCCGAACTTGCAGTGCTGTGAGCAAGGCCGGCAAGACTGCGCTTGCTTGGCGGTGCATAAAGTCGATGCCCCAAGGCCGCGGGTCTGCCAAGTCTTGGGACTGCCCATAGCCTGGGCGCGAATAGACCAAGCCTGTGCACCCTAGGCTCTGACACAGGCGATCCGGGAACTCCTTCCACATGGCCAAGGAGCCCAGGCCTTCATGTAAAAAAACCAGCAAAGGGCCGGGCGCATCGCTGGCGCCCAGCCATTGGTATTCGATGCG
>CANKNK010000275.1 GCA_947483455.1 Comamonadaceae bacterium
CTCCATGTACTCATGAAAGGCGCTTACATCGGCAAGACTGCGTTGATTCCCTTTTTTAGGGACAACTCCAGTTTCAATAAAAACAAGTTCTTGGGTGGCACGCTTGCCCCCCCATAGGGCTGGCATGCAAATGCCGCGGCGACGCCTGGTGTTGGCCGCTGGCGCAGGCCTAGGTCTGGCAGCCTTTGGCGTATTGGTTTCGGCGCAGAGCGTGGCGCACCCCAACACACTCGCCATCGTCTCTGAGGACGGAAACAATCTGGCATTTCAATTCAGTCTGAATGTGCCGCAAGTGCTGCACCAGTTGCTGTCTCCCAGCACGCCCTTACCCGCATTTTTGCAAAACTACGCGCACATGCCACCTGCTGCTTGGGCTGTGGCCCTGCAAAAAGCCAAAGCCAAGCTAGCGTCGGGCGGGGTGTTGACTTTGCCGGGTGGTCGTCCC
Source organism: Comamonadaceae bacterium (assembly GCA_947483455.1). GTDB lineage: Bacteria > Pseudomonadota > Gammaproteobacteria > Burkholderiales > Burkholderiaceae_C > Allorhodoferax. Next base: position 446 of record CANKNK010000275.1, read on the forward strand.
ATCCGTTTGCAATCTTGGCAATGGCCGGACCCCGATGCGATGGCGCAAAGCCTCAAGGCGCAGGAGCTAATCCTCCAGATGGCGGAGCAGTCACGACCGCACCTGGACCCGGTACGGGTGCTAGCGCGCTTGCAGACGCCTGGGCCCATCCATCAAGCGCAGTTGCAACTGCCATCGGCCCTGTATCCGATAGAGGTCACCATCAAAACCGACACTTTCTGGCTCACCTCGCAGATACCCTTGGCCAGGGTCACGTTCCCCTAGCTGGGCGCTAGAAAGGCCTATTGCGCCGCCCAGCCTCCGTCCATATTCCAGGCTACGCCGCGCACATTGTCGGCGGCGGTGGAGCATAAAAACACGGCCAATGCGCCCAGTTCTTCGGGCGTGGTGAATTGCAATGAAGGCTCTTTTTCAGCCAGTAACTGGCGTTTCGCTTCTTCATTACTGATGCCTAACGCAGCGGCTTTGGCATCCACTTGTTTTTGCACCAAGGGCGTCAGCACCCAACCGGGGCAAATTGCATTGCAGGTGACGCCGCTGGTGGCGTTTTCTAGCGCAGTGACTTTGGTCAATCCCACCAAACCGTGCTTGGCGGCTACATAGGCCGACTTTTCAGCGGAGGCGACCAGTCCGTGCACCGAGGCGATATTCAGGATACGGCCCCAGTTACGCGCCTGCATGCCTGGCAGCGCAAAGCGGCTGGCGTGAAAAGCGCTGCTCAGGTTGATCGCGATGACCGCATCCCAGCGCTCGGGCGGGAAATTTTCCACGCGGGCCACATGCTGGATCCCCGCGTTGTTCACCAATACATCGACGCTGCCAAATGTCGCCTCTGCGTGGCGCACCATGGCTTCGATCTCATGCGGCTTGGACATATCCGCGCCGTGGTAGCTCACTTGCACGCCTAGGGCCTTTACCTGGGCTAGGGCGGCGTCCACTTCGCCAAAGCCGTTCATCACGAGGTTGGCGCCTTGGGCCGCCAGGGCCTTGGCCAGGCCCAGGCCGATGCCGCTGGTGGATCCGGTGACCAGGGCGGTTTTGCCTTTAAGCATAAGCATTTCTCCAATTCAATTGCTGGGTACGATTAGGATGTAGCCATTATCGAGGGCCTGCGCTACGCGCCCCTTACGGCCACCCACCAAGCCTTGCGCCTTTTGACTTATGCAACCTGAACTGCTCTACCTCGATTGCACCGCCCCGGTGCCCCACCGCATGGCCTATTGGCAATGGGGCGACCCGCAAGCCAGCCACACCATCGTCTGCGTACATGGGCTGTCGCGCCAGGGGCGGGACTTTGATGTGTTAACCCAGGCTTTGGTAGGGCGCTCCACAAGTCCGCTGCGCATCGTCTGCCCCGACGTGGTGGGCCGTGGCAAAAGCGATTATTTAGCCGATCCGCAGGGCTACCAATTGCCCACCTATGTGGCTGACATGTTGCAATTGGTGGCCCAGCTCAAGCCCAGCACGCTGGATTGGGTCGGCACCAGCATGGGCGGCTTAATCGGCATGCTGCTCTGCGCCTATGCGCCTTCGGTAGGCGCGTCAGTGCGCCGTTTGGTACTTAACGACGTGGGCCCGGTGATTCAATGGCAGGCGCTGCAACGCATCGGCCAGTACCTGGGCAAAAGCGGGCAGTACGCCACCGTGCAAGAAGCTGCTGATGCCATGTGGGCAATTAGCAGCAGCTTTGGGCCGCATACCCCTGCGCAATGGCTGGCGCTGTCGCAGTCCATGCTCAAGCCCGTGCCCAGCCCGCAAGGTGGCACGGCTTTTGTGCTGCATTACGACCCGGCCATTGCGCTGCCCTTTGGCAGCACCACCGAGCAGCAAGCCAAAGAAGGCGAAGCGCTGTTGTGGCAAGCCTACGATGCCATCAGCGCGCAGACCTTGTTGCTGCGTGGTGCGCAGTCCGATTTGTTGTCGGAAGCTACCGCGCAGCAAATGACGCAACGCGGCCCCAGGGCGCAGTTAGTGGAGTTCGCAGGCGTGGGCCACGCGCCTACTTTGATCGCGTCCGATCAGGTGGACACTGTCGCCAACTTTGTGCTGGCTGCTTGAGGGAACGCCCACCTTTCTTGCCATGAACGCCGCTATCGATTCCTTGCCTGTGCAGGCGGACGCGCTAGCGCGGGCCCGTGCGTTTGCCGAGCCCTTGCTCGCCAGCGCGCACTTGGACACTGCCGAAAACATGCTCGACCATGCGGACGCGGTCGCGGCGATATTGCGCGGTATCGGCGGCTCAGAGGCCATGCAAGCGGCCAGCTACCTGGTCTATGCCAGCGAGCACCTGAATAAACCGCACGAAGTCATTAGCAAAGCCTTTGGCGAAAACTTTGCGGACCTGGCGCAAGAGACCACCAAGCTAGTGCGCTTGCAGCGCATGGCGCGCATGGCCCAAAACGCCGCCAGCCGCGCTGGCCAAGCCGCACCCATGGCCCAAACCGCGGCCGCGCAAACCGAAAGCGTGCGCAAAATGCTGCTGGCTTTCTCGCGCGATTTGCGCGTCGTCATGCTGCGTCTGGCTTCGCGCTTGCAAACCCTGCGCCATTTCGCGGCCAGCAAATTGCCGGTGCCGCCGGGGCTGGCTGCCGAATCCCTGCAAGTGTTTGCACCCCTGGCCAATCGCCTGGGTATTTGGGACATCAAGTGGGAAATCGAAGACCTCGCATTTCGGTTTTTAGAGCCCGACACCTACCGCGAAGTGGCAGGCTGGCTGGACCAAAAGCGCAGTGCCCGTGAAATAGCGGTGGAGCAGGTGCGCCAAAACCTGGCCGATGAATTACAAGCCCAGGGGCTGCAAGCGCAAGTGCAAGGCCGGCCTAAACACATTTACAGCATTGTCAAAAAAATGCGCGGCAAGTCCTTGGACTTTGCGCAGGTGTACGACATTCGCGCGCTGCGCGTCATCGTGCCCTCGGTGCCGGATTGTTATGCCGCGCTCAGCTGGGTGCACAGCCGCTTCACGCCCGTCACCGAAGAATTCGACGACTACATCGCCCGTCCTAAAGCCAATGGCTACCAGTCGCTGCATACCGTGGTGCGCGATGGGGAGGGGCAGGCCATCGAGGTGCAAATCCGTACCACCGCCATGCACCAGCATTCCGAGCATGGCGTGGCCGCGCACTGGGTATACAAAGAAGC
>CANKNK010000276.1 GCA_947483455.1 Comamonadaceae bacterium
TATCTTTGTATACCCGCCACTCTTGGGCGCACAAGTCCAACGCGTGGACCGCGCGCAATTGGGCCGGATCGCTGTGAAACCCTCTGGCCAACAATTCTTTCTGGTAGTAATCAAGCACTGACATCGCGAGCGCTATTGTGCCTTGCAGGCGGGAGCCGCCAAGACGCTATAAACCAAGGGACGCCTCGCCCAGGGGCAGCTTTGCGTTTACGCTAGGGTCAGGCAGCCAAGGCGTGCGCAGGCGCGTGCGCTGCTTGAAATTGCACCCGGTGCGCAGGGAACATAATTTGAAAACGCGAACCTTCCCCCGGGGTACTGGAGATGGACAGTTCGGCTCCATGGCGTTGCACCACATGCTTGACGATGGCCAGCCCCAAGCCGGTTCCACCCGTGTCGCGGGATCGGCTGCGATCGACCCGGTAAAAGCGCTCAGTCAGGCGCCCAATATGCTCTTGCGCAATGCCCATACCCTGGTCATGCACCGCAAACAGGGCACCCCCCTCTGGCGTCGCGCTGGCGACAACACGGATGGACTTTCCTGCGGGCGTGTAGCGCACCGCATTGCCAATCAAATTAAAAAACGCACTGTGTAACTCCGCAGCGGAACCAGCCAGCGACAAGCCGCTCTGAATTTCAAAGCTCAAACTATGGGTTTGCCCCCACAACACGCGCGATAACTCGCCCGCTTCCTGGCGGCATTGGTCCACCAGCAGGCTCACATCCACCCACTCATGCGCAGAAGGCAGTGGGCTGCCCTCCAAACGCGACAGCGTCAACAAGTCGCTCACCAGCGACTGCATGCGCGAGGCCTGTTGCGCCATTAAATCCAGATAGCGTGCCCGCTCGGACTCATTGAGCGATAGCGTTTGCAATGTTTCTACAAAACCACCGAGCACGGTGAGGGGGGTACGTATCTCGTGCGAGACATTGGCCACGAAATCGCGGCGCATCGCCTCGGCCTGCTCCACTGCGGTGACGTCGCGCGACAGCAATAGGCTTCGCCCTTCCCCGTAGGGATGCACATGCACCGAAAGGCGCACCGGCAGCGATACGGTATTGGCCCGGCCCGGCATCAGCACATCGTTTTCAAAGTCTTTGGCCGCCACATAGGCGGCAAAGCTTGGATCACGCACCAAATTCGCAAAATGCTGCTCCATATCGCGCCTGGCATCCAAGCCAAAGTGCAGTGCCGCGGACTCGTTAAACCACTCGATACGAAAGTCTTTATCCAGCAATACCACCCCATTGGGCGATGCCTGCATGGCGGCCAAAAATTCCTGCAAACGCTCGTCACGTTGCTGCACCGCACGTTCATTGTTGCGCAGCAAACGACGGATGCGATTGGAAAACTCACCCCATAAACCAGACTGGACCGCCACCTCACGGGTTTGATCGCTACGCAGCCAACGCATGACGCGCAAGCCTCGGGATAAATCCCACAACAACCAAAAGTAGGTGGCCCCTAAAGCGCCCACCAGTGAGGAGACCACGGCGCCACTGTGCAAGGGCGCAAAGACTCGCATAAAAATAGCCGCTAAAAGGGCACCTACCCCCTGAAACAGGGCAAAACTTAGCAAGCGAATTAGCATGTAATGCTTTGCGGCAATTAGCCCGCCTGACCCGCCAAATCGCTAGGCTGCGCTTGGAGCTGCGGTTTCGCCGTCAGACGATAACCCGCGCCGCGCACGGTCTCCACCATGGTGGCGGCCTCACCCAGTGCTTCGCGCAGGCGCTTGACGTGCACATCGACCGTGCGCTCCTCGATATACACATGGTCACCCCATACCTTATCGAGTAACTGCCCGCGGCTGTGTACGCGCTCGGCGTGCCCCATAAGGTATTGCAGCAGCTTAAATTCCGTGGGGCCCAGTTTGATGGCCTGGTCATTGAAGGACACCCGGTGTGTGGCTGAATCGAGCCGCAAGCCCGAAATCAAAATGGCTTCATCTTTCGTTTGCGGGGCCCGGCGGCGCAGCACTGCCCGTACCCGCGCCAGCAATTCTTTAGTGGAAAAGGGCTTGGCAATGTAATCGTCTGCACCCGCGTCCAGCCCTGCAACCCGGTCCGCCTCGTCGCCACGGGCGGTCAGCATAATGAGCGGAACGGCTTTGGTCCGCTCATTGCCGCGCCAGCGTTTGGCCAACGAAAGGCCGCTCTCACCAGGGAGCATCCAGTCCAGCAAAATCAGGTCTGGCAGCACCGCTTCGATTTCGCGCTGCGCACTGACACTGTCCATGGCCCAAATAGGACGAAAACCGTTATGCCGCAGATTGACGGCGATGAGTTCCGCTATGGAAGGCTCATCCTCGACTAACAGCACCGTAGGCGTATTCCTCATTGGATGGCCTGCTCCACCTGGGCCATGCTGCTGTGGCGTACGTCCTCTCCCTTGACGATATAAATAATAAATTCGGCTATGTTTTTCGCGTGATCACCAATGCGTTCGATGGCTTTAGCCAGGAACAATAGGTCCAGGCTTGCGGAAATCGTGCGCGGATCTTCCATCATGTAAGTGATCAGAATGCGAACAAAACTGTCGAACTCTTTGTCAATCTGGTCATCCTCTTTCAAAATACTCAATGCCGCGTTGACATCCAAGCGGGCAAAAGCATCCAAGGCCTTATTGAGCAAACCAGATGCCAGGTCTCCGGCGTAGCGCAATTCCATCGATGGCAAGGAACGCGGTGCACCGCTTTCAATGATAGAGCGCACCATGCGAGCTATTTTGGCGGCCTCGTCGCCTACCCGCTCTAAGTTGGCTGTGGTTTTGGAAATTGCAATTAACAAACGCAGATCACGGGCTGTTGGCTGGCGACGGGCGATGATGGACGAGAGATCACGGTCGATTTCGATCTCCATGGCATTGACGCTGGCCTCTTTGACGGCGACTTCGTCGGCCGCCTCGACATCAAAATGGGACAGCGCGTGGATGGCACGAAGTATCTGCGATTCCACCAAACCACCCATCTCCATCACCTGCGAAGACACAGAAGTCAATTCAGAATCGAATTGGGTTGATAGATGTTTATCAGGCATGGAGCTTCCTCATAGTTTGGAAAGGGGCAAAAAAAGTAAGCAAGGAAAACCGGTAATCAGCCGAAACGACCGGTGATGTAATCTTCCGTCTCTTTGCGTTTAGGCTTAAAAAACATTTGTTCGGTTTCGCCAAACTCGATCAGGTCGCCCAAGTACATATAGGCGGTGTAATCGCTGCAGCGTGCCGCCTGTTGCATATTGTGGGTAACGATCACCACGGTGTAATCGGCCTTCAGTTCCACAATCAGCTCCTCTACCTTGGCCGTGGATATGGGGTCTAGCGCAGAGCAGGGCTCATCGAGCAAGAGCACTTCGGGTTTGATGGCAATACCACGCGCAATACACAGGCGCTGCTGTTGTCCTCCGGAAAGGCTGGAGCCGCTTTGGTGCAATTTATCTTTGACCTCGGTCCACAATGCAGACTTCTTCAAAGCCCACTCCACCCGTTCTTCCATGTCGCTGGCATTGAGGTTTTCAAACAACTTCACGCCAAAGGCGACATTGTCAAAAATCGACATCGGAAACGGCGTTGGCTTTTGA
>CANKNK010000277.1 GCA_947483455.1 Comamonadaceae bacterium
GAGCGCCTGTGCGAAGTACTGGAAACCATTGCCTTGCAAGACAGTTTGCTGCGCCAGGCCGGCCTGCTATCCCATGGACAAAAGCAATGGCTGGAGATCGGCATGTTGCTGACGCAAGAGCCCAAGCTCCTGTTACTGGACGAACCGGTGGCCGGCATGACCGACCAAGAAACCGAGCGCACCGCCGAATTATTTTTAAGCCTGAAAGGCAAGCACTCGCTGGTGGTGGTGGAACACGACATGGCATTTATCAAAGCGATATCGGACACGGTAACCGTGCTGTGCGAAGGCGCGGTGCTGGCGCAAGGCACGCTAGCGCAAGTGCAAGCTGACGAGCGCGTGATTGAAGTCTATTTAGGAAGGTAAGTCCATGCTCTCGATGTCAGGCGTGAACCAGTATTACGGCGGCTCGCATATTTTGCGGGATGTGGATTTGCAGGCCCACGCCGGCGAAATAACGGTGGTGCTGGGACGCAATGGCGTGGGCAAGACCACGCTACTCAAGTCCTTGATGGGCCTAGTGCCGATTCGCACCGGCAGCATCGGGCTGAACGGTAAGGCTTTAGAGAAAGCCACGCCTTACGAGCGCGCCCGCGCCGGCCTGGGCTATGTGCCGCAAGGTCGCGAGATTTTTGCGCGCCTGACGGTAGAAGAAAACCTGCTGATGGGACTGGCCGGCAAACCCGCAGGTACGCCACTACCGCAAGAGATTTTTGAATGGTTTCCTGTGTTGCACGAGATGCGCAAGCGCCGGGGTGGCGACCTCTCAGGCGGGCAACAACAACAACTGGCCATTGGCCGCGCATTGGCTGCAGATCCCAAAGTACTGGTGCTGGACGAACCCACTGAAGGCATACAACCAAGCATCATCAAAGACATTGGCCGCGTCATCCGCAAGCTGGCCGACCAGGGCTCGATGGCCATTGTGTTGGTAGAACAGTACTACGACTTTGCCCGTGAACTTGCCGACAGCTACGTGGTCATGGAGCGCGGCTCGGTCCTCGCGCACGGGCGCGGCGGAAACATGGAAATCGACGGCGTGCGGGAGTTGGTGACGATATAAGCCCCTAGGCAAATTGCATTGGCAGGCTATACGCCAGCGCGGATGGGCTAGCACTGTGTATCAGCGACGGTGCGGGCCGCAAAAAGCGGCTCACCCAATTACATCGCCCAGATACGCGGCGCGGCGGCGGACAATTTCCATTGGGCCTGGCGCCAGGCCATGCGGACGGCGCGTAGCAATTGCACCGTGGGCTCCACTTGATCGGACAGCACGCGCACCAGTAAGGTCTGTGGGTTCGGGCTGGTGGCGCCAGCGCTCGCGGACAGACGGTGCTCGGCGATCAGCGCGCGCGCGGCGTCCAGCGCCGCTTCTTTGGCGGCGCGGCCCAGGGGCGTGCCACAAGCCAGGTACAGCGTGGCCGTGCAGCGCATACCGGCCAGACCGGCGCGGCCTTGCATGAGCAAGGTATCGTCCGCCGCTATGCGCGCCCGCTCTAACCAGACGCCGGGCCATTGCAAGTGCTGCTGTACATAGCCGCTTTCAAAAGGCAAGCCTGCGTGCGGCAGGCCCAGCGCGGTGATGTCCCAGCCCATGAGTTCGGCGCCGGGCGCGATCTCCATGGTGAGGGTGTTTTCAGCGCGGCAACCGCTGTAGCACAGCGTCTCCTGGGGTAGCCATTCCAGACGGGCACCCTCGTCCAAACGCAGCCGGGTGATCTGGCGGGCCGGGGCATCTTCGGCGCGGTAAAAACGGGTGGCGCCCGGCGTCGTTATCAGGCCGTGGCTACCGACGCCAGCATGGATCGCTAACTCCAGCGTATCACCCCCGACCAGGCCGCCCGGCGGGTGCACCACTACGTTGTGGCACACCGCGTCGCCCTCCGGGTACAGGCTTTGCAATATGCGCAAGGGCCCGCTGTGCTTATGGCGTGCGACGCTACGCCCTTGTTCTAAGGCGTAGTCGAGTTGGAGGCTGGCGTGCCAAGGCATGGTGCGTCAGCCTGGCGCAGGTCCTGACTGTGCAACCAGGCGAACGCCAAGGGCTTGGCAGACCTTGTAAATCGTGTCAAACCGAGGTTGGGAGCTGGGGCGCAGTGCTTTATAGAGCGCCTCGCGTGTCAACCCAGATTTTTCAGCCACGGCGCTCATCCCACGAGAACGAGCAACCATCCCCAGCGCATGGGTGAATTCACCGATGTCGTTTTCATCCAATACCAGTGTCAGGTAATCGGCAACGTCTTCCTCGGTTTTGAGCATTTCTGCCATATCGAAATCCGGCAGATCAGCAACTTTCAGTTTCTTGGTCATACGGGTCATGCCATCTTTGATGCTTGCAAGCCAGGCATCAAATTCAGCGGTGCGCTTGACCTTGTACCTGCCTGCGATTGTAATTACTTGTTCACGGTTTACGCCATCGGAACCTTGCTCGCTTGGCTTAGTAGGAACCTAGATATTTCAACGTGTGGCGTTTAAATTTCAATGTTTACTATCCCAGCTTTAACTGGTTGCGACGCGGGTTGAACCTGCATTCAGGACTTCGCACATTGTTTTAGGCGGCGGTTAACGGATTGCTAGGTCTATCATTTTCCTGATACCTAAGAAGAACGGCACTATTTTTTTCGTGCGCATTAGCATCGTGGGAGTATCGGCGCGGAGCAGCCGGGAAGCGCGCTTAGGGCGCAGCATTAAATTCACGTAGCGCGCTTTGCAGCGCCGGTATATCGGTGTTGACAATGCTCCAGAGCACGTCGTCATCTATACCCGCGTAGCCGTGAATCAGTTGATTGCGCGTCGCGATGATCATGCGCCACGGGACGTTCGGGTTAGCCTGCCGAATGACAAGCGGAATGTGGGTTGCCGCTTCGCCTATCAGCTCAATATTGCGCACGGTGGCGTCATAACGCATGGGGTCGGCCGCAAAGTTTTCGCGGCTGACACCAGCGTTAAAGCGACGTACTCGATCACAAAAGCCTAGCATGTCCTCCACATAAAACCGCCATTGCCGATCGGGCAAGCCGCTAGACATAGACAGCATCCCGTTCAACGTAAGGGCGAAGCTCCTGGCGCAAAGCCTTCTCAGTCACTAAATCGACCGGACACTGCAAGACATCTTCTAGATAGAACCGCGCACCAAAATACTGCTTGGAAGTAGGCGCGGAGACAAAGGAAATCAAAATATCCACGTCACTCCCCTCTTCGGCTTGTCCGCGTGCAGTGGAGCCAAAAAGCGCCAAGCTGCGCACGCCAAATTGGCTTTGCAGCTGCGGTTTGTGCGCACTTAAGAGGGTTAAAGCAGTTTGGCGGTCCATGCGGGCAGTTTAAGGGAGGCGTCCAAGCCGCTCAAGCGGCCCCCCCGTCTAGGTATTTACCCTCTCGAAATTTGCCGCGCAAAAGCCTACTATGCGAGAGCGAATTTCACAGGCTGAATTCCTAGCTTCGTAGGCGCTGCCCTTCTGTGCGCAAAGGCTGATGACAGCCCCTGCGCATACCTGGGGATCCAGGCTTAAGGCCAGGGAGTAAGGTGCTACGTACAGCCGGTGAAAAACCGCGTCACCTAGGACTTCAAGGAGC
>CANKNK010000278.1 GCA_947483455.1 Comamonadaceae bacterium
ACCAAAACGATGCCATCAAACCGCGATATAGCTGAATAACTCTTAGCTTATGAGGTATATAAAAATAAGAATTCAATCGTTTGTAATCTAAGGCCTTGCGATGAAAATTCTTCTTCCGAAAACAAGTCGAAGCGTTCTGATGGGCCTTTATGCGTAGCGAAATTTCTCTCACCCAGCGCAGCACTGCGTCACAGAGGTATGCCCATGCAAGCGAGCGGTTTGCCGACAAACTGGCTTGTACCGAGCAGGCCTTGCGCGATGCTGCTGCGCGCTATCAGCCCCTCACCCAAGCCTCTAGCCTGGGCGCGGAAGATGTCGTGATCAGCCACTTGATTCAAAGCCTGGGATTGAACATCCCGGCTTTTGTGTTGGAAACTGGGGCCCTGCACCCGCAGACGCTGCAACTGCTGGAGCGCATTCAAGCTCGGGCGGTGCTGCCCATCCAGGTGATTCGGCCCGATGCCGATGCGGTGCTGGGCTTTGTGCGCGCCAATGGCCAGGACGCGATGTACCGCAGCCTGTCCTTGCGCAAAACCTGCTGTCGTATCCGCAAGACGGAACCACTGCGCCGGGCCTTGCTAGGGCAAAAAGCCTGGGTGACCGGTCTGCGCCAAGAGCAATCCGACGCACGCGCCCAGGTGCTCTTGCTCGACACCAGTGACCAGGCGCAAGGCGGCTTGGTCAAGTGCAACCCCTTGGCCGAGTGGACCTGGGGTGATGTGTGGCATTACATCCAAATGCATGGTGTGGACTACAACCCTTTGCATGACGACTTTATGCCCAGCATCGGCTGCGCACCCTGTACCCGCGCTATCAGTGACGGCGAGGACATTCGTGCGGGACGCTGGTGGTGGGAATCTGACAAGGCCAAAGAGTGCGGTTTGCACGTCAAGGAGTCCAGCATATGAATGCCATTAACCAACAGGAAATGCAATCACTAAGCAATGCGCAGCTCGATGCGCTGGAAGAAGAAACCATTTTTATCCTGCGCGAAGTAGCCGCCACCTTTGAGCGCCCCGCGCTTCTGTTTTCTGGCGGCAAAGACTCGCTGGTATTACTCAAGTGTGCAGAAAAAGCCTTTGGCGGCAAGGACGCAGGCAGCGGCAAAGGGCGGCTGCCTTATCCCTTGCTCATGATTGACACCGGCCATAATTTCCCCGAAGTTACCCAGTTTCGCGATGAGCGCGCGCAAGAGTTGGGCGCGCAGCTTATTGTGCGCTCGGTAGAGGACTCGATGCGGCGTGGCACCGTGCGCTTAGCGCATGCAGGCGAAAGCCGTAATGCGCACCAGTCGGTGACTTTGCTCGAAGCAATTGAAGAATTCGGTTTTGATGCCCTGATGGGGGGTGCCCGGCGCGACGAAGAGAAGGCGCGGGCAAAGGAGCGCATATTTAGCCACCGCGATGCATTTGGCCAATGGCAACCTAAATCACAGCGGCCCGAGTTGTGGAATTTGTTTAACACCCGTCTGCGCAAGGGCGAGCACTTTCGCGTATTCCCGATCTCCAACTGGACCGAGTTGGATGTGTGGCAGTACATCAACCGCGAAACCATTGCGCTGCCCTCGATTTATTACGCCCACCAACGCCAGGTCGTAGAGCGCCGGGGTTTGCTGGTACCGGTGACGGGCTTAACGCCCGCGGCCGCCAACGAGACCGTACAAACCCGTACCGTTCGCTTTCGTACCGTAGGCGATATCACCTGCACCTGCCCGGTGGCCAGCACGGCGGCCAACGCAGAGCAAGTGATTGAAGAGACCATCGCCAGCGATATCAGCGAGCGCGGCGCCACGCGCATGGACGACAAAACCTCGGACGCCTCCATGGAGCGGCGCAAGAAAGAAGGGTACTTCTGATGCAATTGGTGGATCACACGCGTCTGGGCCTGGCGCCCCTGCGCTTTATTACTTGCGGTTCGGTTGATGATGGCAAGAGCACCTTAATCGGCCGGCTGCTGGTGGACAGCAAGTCCGTGCTCCAAGACCAGTTGGCTGGCGTGCAGCGCGCCGGTGAGACCGACCTGGCACTGCTGACCGATGGCCTGAGCGCCGAGCGCGAGCAAGGCATCACCATTGATGTGGCCTACCGCTACTTTCAAACGCCACAGCGCAAGTTCATCATTGGCGATACGCCTGGCCATGAGCAATACACCCGCAATATGGTCACTGCCGCATCGACGGCGGATGCGGCGGTGCTCTTGGTCGATGCGCTCAAGCTCGACTGGGAAAACCCGCAGCTCACTTTGTTGCCGCAAACGCGGCGCCACGCTTTGTTGGTGCAACTGCTGCGCGTACCGAGCATTGTTTTTGCGGTGAACAAACTGGACGCGGTAGCCGACCCCGCACGCGCCTTTGACAACATCAGCCAGGCCTTGCGCAGTTTTGCGGCGCAAGCAGGTATCACGGTCACTGCCCTGGTGCCAGTGTCGGCCCTCAAAGGCTGGGGCATTGTGCAGTCGGGTGCGCCCGAAGGAGCAGCCTGGCCGCACTACCAGGGCCCGGGTTTACTCGAGCTATTGGAAGGCCTACCTGCCACGCCCAGTGATGCCCATTTGCCTTTGAGCTTTGCGGTGCAGTGGGTGGAGAAACAGCACGACAGCGGCGTCATCGAACAAGGGCGCCGCATATTTTGGGGCCGGGTCGGTACCGGGCAAGTTAGCCCTGGCCAGCAGATACGCTTATTTCCCAGCGGGCACAGTGCGCGGGTCAGTGCTGTCCTCGACGCGGCGCGCAATCCGGGCGCCGTTGCTGCGGGCTCCAGCGCCGGCATCATTCTGGACCGAGAGGTGGACTTGTCTCGCGGCGACAATGTGTTGGCCGAGGCATTCGCTGGCAATGACTCCAAGCAATTGCAAGTGACCTTGGCCTGGATGGACGAAGAGCCTTTGGTACCAGGGCGTACGTACTGGGTCTTGCATGGCCATCGCTGGGTCAAGGCCAAAGTAGCGCACATTGCACATCGCCGCAATGTCCACACCTTGGAACAAGAACCCGCAGCAAGCCTGGCGGTTAACGAAATTGGCAGTATCACGCTGCAATTGCAGGAAGCCTTGGTGACACTGCCTTTTGCACAATCGCGGGCATTGGGCGCTTTGATTTTGGTGGATGTGAGCAGTCACAAAACTGCCGGAGCTGCACTGGTGCAATAATCGATTTTCTGACTACAAACGGCCTTGAGCCCAGAACACTTAAAGAGAAATACTATGGCTATTCGCAACTTTCGTTGGTCCTTGGCTTTATCCATTGGCATGTTTATTGGCCAGGCCGCTTTAGCGCAAACGGTTTTACTCAATGCTTCCTATGACGTAGCGCGTGAGTTTTACAAAGATATCAACACCGCCTTTGTGGCGCAGTACAAAAAGTCCAGCGGTAAAGACATCCGTGTGGACCAGGCCCATGGCGGCTCCAGTGCGCAGGCGCGGGCGGTGAACGATGGACTCGAAGCCGATGTGGTCACCATGAATACCTCTACCGACATCGAGTTTTTGGCCTCCAATGGCGTGGTGGCGAAAGACTGGACGAAACGATTTCCGCACAACGCATCGCCCACCAGTTCGACCATGCT
>CANKNK010000279.1 GCA_947483455.1 Comamonadaceae bacterium
CCCAGCGCCTCTTTACGGCCTGAGCCGTTGTACAGCGCGTCTAAGAACTGGCGCATTTCGGCCATCTTGGACTGCTCTTGCAACATATCGCCAATGCGCTGGCCCAAGCCCTTGGCGGCCCAGCCTAAATGCACTTCCAGCACCTGACCCACGTTCATCCGCGAAGGAACGCCCAAGGGGTTGAGCACGATGTCGCACGGTGTGCCGTCGGCCATATAAGGCATGTCTTCGACCGGAACGATCTTGGAGACTACCCCTTTGTTACCGTGGCGACCGGCCATTTTGTCGCCAGGCTGCAGGCGGCGCTTGACGGCAATATAGACCTTGACCATTTTCAAAACACCTGCAGGCAGTTCGTCGCCCTGGGTGAGTTTCTTGCGCTTCTCTTCAAACGACAAGTCAAAGCTGTGGCGGGTTTGCTCCAGCGAGGCCTTGATGCTTTCAAGTTGCGATGCCACTGCGTCATCGGCCGGGCGGATGTCGAACCAGTGGAATTTTTCCACCGAGTCGAGATAGGCTTTGTCGATCTTGCTGCCTTTGGCCAGCTTTTGCGGGCCGCCATTGGCGATTTTTCCGGTCAACAGTTTGGCGATACGGTCAAAAGCGTCGGCTTCCACAATACGCAACTGGTCATTCAAATCCAGGCGGAAGCGCTTGAGCTCGTCGTCAATAATTTGCTGCGCGCGCTTATCGCGCACAATGCCTTCGCGGGTGAACACCTGCACGTCAATGACCGTGCCTTGGGAGCCCTGGTCTACGCGCAAAGAGGTATCTTTCACATCGCTGGCTTTTTCGCCGAAGATGGCGCGCAACAGTTTCTCTTCCGGCGTCAGCGTGGTTTCACCTTTGGGTGTGACCTTGCCCACCAAGGTGTCGCCCGGCATCACTTCAGCACCCACATAAATAATGCCGGACTCGTCCAAGCGGTTGAGTTGCTGTTCGCTCAGGTTAGGAATGTCGCGGGTAATTTCCTCGGCACCGAGTTTGGTGTCGCGGGCCATGACCACCAGCTCTTCGATATGAATCGAGGTGTAACGGTCTTCAGCCACCACGCGCTCGCTGATCAGGATGGAATCCTCAAAGTTGTAGCCATTCCAAGGCATGAACGCAACCAGCATGTTCTGACCCAAGGCCAGTTCGCCCAAGTCGGTGGATGCGCCGTCGGCAATCACATCGCCTTTGTCCAGTTTGTCGCCCTTTTTGACGATGGGACGCTGGTGGATATTGGTGTTTTGGTTGGAACGCTGGTACTTGATCAGGTTGTAGATGTCCACACCCACTTCGCCGGCCTGTGCCTCCGCGTCGTTGACGCGCACCACCACGCGGGTAGCGTCGACATAATCCACGACACCACCACGGCTGGCAGTCACCACGGTTCCTGAGTCCACCGCCGCAACGCGCTCGATACCGGTTCCGACAAAGGCTTTTTCAGGACGCAGCACTGGGACGGCTTGGCGCTGCATATTGGCGCCCATCAGCGCGCGGTTGGCGTCGTCATGCTCCAAGAAGGGCACCAAAGACGCCGCCACCGACACGATTTGCGCCGGCGAGACGTCCATGTACTGCACGCGCTCAGGACCCACCAGCACGGATTCGCCTTTTTCACGGGCAGAGACCAATTCGCCGGTCAGTATGCCGTCTTTGTCCAAGACCGCATTGGCCTGGGCAATCACGTATTTACCTTCTTCGATAGCGGAGAGGTAATCAATCTCATTGGTGACCTTGCTATTGGCCACGCGACGGTAGGGTGTTTCGATGAAGCCGTACTCATTCAAGCGGGCATACAAAGCCAATGAGTTAATCAGGCCAATGTTCGGGCCTTCGGGTGTCTCGATCGGGCAGACGCGTCCGTAATGGGTCACGTGCACGTCACGCACTTCAAAGCCAGCACGCTCGCGCGTCAGACCGCCTGGGCCCAAAGCGGAGACGCGACGCTTGTGCGTGATTTCCGACAAAGGATTGGTCTGGTCCATGAACTGCGATAACTGCGACGCGCCAAAGAACTCTTTGAGCGAAGCGGAAATCGGTTTGCTGTTGATCAGGTCGTGCGGCATGAGCGGCTCTTGCTCGGCCTGACCCAAACGCTCTTTCACGGCTTTTTCGATACGCGCCAAGCCGGTGCGGTACTGGTTTTCGGCCAGCTCGCCCACGCAGCGCACGCGCCGGTTGCCCAAGTGGTCGATATCGTCCACATCGCCACGGCCGTTGCGCAAGTCCACCAAAATTTTGACCACAGACAAAATGTCTTCATTGGTCAAAACCATGGGGCCCGTCGATTCGGCGCGGCCCATCTTGGCGTTGAACTTCATGCGGCCCACGCGTGACAGATCGTAGGTATCTGGGTTGTAGAACAAGCGCTGGAACAGGGCTTGCACTGCGTCTTCGGTGGGCGGCTCGCCGGGGCGCATCATGCGATAGATCGCAACGCGGGCGGCGAATTCGTCCGTCGTCTCATCGGTACGCAAGGTTTGCGAGATGTAGGCGCCTTGGTCTAGCTCATTGGTGTAGATACAGGCCAAATCGGCGATACCGGAAGTGCGCAGCTTTTTCAAGAGCGCATCGGTCAACTCTTCGTTGGCTTTGGCCAGGATTTCACCGGTTTCGGCTTCGACGATATTGCGCGCCACCACGCGTCCGACCAGGAAGTCTTCCGGCACGCTGATGTGGGTGGTGCCAGATTGTTCTAGCTCGCGGGTATGGCGTGCAGTCACGCGCTTGTCTTTAGCCACCACGACTTTGCCGGACTTGTCCGTCAGATCAAAACGGGCGACTTCGCCACGCAGGCGCTCGGGCACAAATTCCATTTGCGCGCCGCTGTCCATCAGGCGGAAATTGTCATTGACAAAGAAGTTGGCCAGTATGGATTCATTGTTCAGGCCGATGGCCTTGAGCAAAATCGTCACCGGCATTTTGCGGCGGCGGTCCACACGGAAATAGAGCAGGTCTTTCGGATCAAACTCAAAGTCCAGCCACGAGCCACGGTACGGGATGATGCGCGCCGAAAACAGCAGTTTGCCCGAGCTATGGGTTTTGCCTTTGTCATGTTCGAAAAACACGCCGGGTGAACGGTGCAATTGGGAGACGATCACGCGCTCGGTGCCGTTGATGATGAAAGAGCCTTTGCTGGTCATCAAAGGCACTTCGCCCATGTAGACCTCTTGCTCTTTTACCTCTTTGACTACTTTGTTTTGGCTGGTGGAGGCTTCGCGGTCATAAATGATGAGCTGCACCTTGGCACGGACGGCCGATGCGTAGGTCAGCCCGCGGGTCTGGCACTCGCGCACATCAAAGCCGGGCTTGGCCAGGTTGTACTCCAGGTACTTCATCTCGACAAAACCATTGTGCGAGACGATGGGGAAGGCGGCCTCAAAAGCCGCTTGCAAGCCCTCTTGGGTACGCTTTTTGGGGTTGATATCGGCCTGCAAAAACGCGGTATAGGCGTCTTTTTGCATTTGCAGCAGGTAGGGGATTTCGAGCACGCTGTCGCGGTTACCGAAATTTTTGCGTATGCGTTTGCGTTCTGTATATGTATAAGCCATGAGATCTCCGGGCAAAGTC
>CANKNK010000280.1 GCA_947483455.1 Comamonadaceae bacterium
CTTTGCGTCGCCCGAATTGGGGCGGCGCCGCGTCATGGTGCTGATGGCGGCGCTGCTGCTGATTTCCGGCGCGATGGTGCTGGCCGTGGCGCAGGCCGCCGTGCTGGTGTGGGCGGTGGCGCTGCTCTGGGGCTCGGCAGGTGGCACGCTGTACACCCTCACCATGTTTGACATTGGCAGCCGCGAAACCGGTATCACCTTGGTCAACAGTACCGCGGTGCTGGTGCTGACCTACACCCTGGGCGCGCTGCTGGCCTCTTCCGCTGCGGGGCTGATGCTGGACTGGTCGCCCGGTATGGGCCTGTCGCTGATGCTGATGACCGTGGCCGGTGGTGGCGCGCTTGCATTTTTGCGCAGTGCGCAGGCCTTAGCTGTGCACCATTAAAACCTGCAGGCTCTAATGAATGCATATATTGATTCAAAATAGCATCAATATATGCATAAAGGTTGAATCATGCGCACTACCGTCACCATCGACGACGCTTTGTATGCCAAAGCCCTGGAATTATCCGATCCGGACATGGACCGTGCGGACGTTTTCCGCGAAGCGATCAAAACCTTTGTGCGCGTGCAATCGGCCAAGCGCTTGGCAGCCCTGGGCGGCAAGGCGCCGAATATGGCCGATGTGCCCAGAAAACGTTACGCACCTACGGAGCCATGAACGTCATCGTTGACACCTCGGTGTGGATTGACCATTTCCGCCATAACAACCGGACCTTGGTGGAATTGATGCTGCGCGATAGCGTGCTGGTGCATCCGATGGTGATTGTTGAAATTGCCTGCGGTACCCCGCCGGCACAGCGCAACCAAAGCCTCGAAAATCTCGCGCAATTGCAGCCTTGCAATCAGGCCACTTTGGCAGAGGTCTTGGCCTTGGTGGAGCGTGAAAAACTTTATGGACTGGGTTGCGGTTTGGTGGATCTATGCTTACTGGCCTCAACGCTGATCACCCCTGCTACTGCTCTTTGGACGCTGCACAAGCGCTTGGCCGATGTGGCGCAGCGCTTTGGCGTGGCGCATAACCCGGTAATGCACTGGCCCTCGCCCTGATCACCTTCACTGGCTTCGCTGGAGTGGACAAGGCAGCCCCAGGTTGCTGTTTTCAGCATCTTCGAAGAGAGGACTGGCGTCCTGGCAGATTAAGCCGAGATAACATTCCCAGCATGCATGCGAGTCGATACCGCTTAGCATAGTTGAAAGAAAACGACATGAAAGCTAACCGCGAACTGATGGAAATTCGTCGAAGTATTGACAACCTCGACAACGCAATCGTCGCTATTCTTGCCGAGCGATTTAGATTAACCGAGCGCGTTGGGTTCATCAAGGCGTCATTAGATTTGCCGGCAGAAGATCTTGAGCGTGAGCGTGCCCAGGAGCATCACCTCTCGGAGCTTTCATCATCCTATGGGTTGGATCGTGCAACTCTGATCGCCATCATGCGGACGGTGTTCGCGCAGGTAAAGAAACGTCATCTTGAGATCCGTACAGTTGCTCATGCGCCGCTGGGCGATCCTTGAGATGTAAAAAGAGAGCCGCCAATGATGTCGTCCATCGTACCGATCCCATCACCATGTCATGGAAAGCGTTCTGATACCAGTCGACTCTCGATAGTGTGCGTTGCAAATGGGTATACGTATTTGGCCTAGTCGGTGCAAAACGGTTGCAACAAAACTACTCAGCGAACATGGTGGATCCCTTTCGCAGCATCCTGCCTTCGGTTCTCCTTCCAAGCGTTTGCTGAGTGGCGTTTCAGCATACGTTTTTTGCGGTGCAATCAAGTAGCAACCATTATGCAAAAGCTTCCAACACATTCGCAACGTTGACACCCACCGCGTCTACCGCATAGCCACCTTCAAACACCAGCACGGTAGGTAAGCCCGCGTGTGCGATACGCTCGCCCAAGCGCAGATAGTCTTGGCTTTGCAGCGCAAAACCCGATATAGGGTCACCGGCAAAAGTATCCACGCCTAGCGACACCACCAAGGCCTGCGCCCCGTAGTCGGTGATAGCGCTTAGCGCCAGTTCCAAGGCCTGCGACCAGCGCGTGTAGTCGCTGCCACGCGGCAGGGGGAAATTAAGATTAAAGCCAAGTCCCGCGCCCTGCCCACGTTCATCGGCATGGCCTAGATAGAACGGGTACTCGGTGCGCGGATCACCATGGATACTGGCAAAAAACACGTCAGCGCGCGCGTAAAAAATCGCCTGTGTGCCGTTACCGTGGTGGTAGTCCACATCTAAGACCGCGACGCGCTCTAAGCCACTGTCGCGCAGGTACTGCGCTGCCAGTGCCGCATTGTTTAAGAAACAGTAACCGCCGAAAAAATCCGCGCCCGCGTGGTGGCCCGGCGGACGGCTGAGCGCAAATGCGGCGCGGCCGCCTTGTGCAATATGTTCCGCCGCGCTGAGCGCGCAATCGGCGCCGCTACGCGCCGCCTGCCAGGTGCCTGCCGTCAAAGGCGTACCGGCGTCAAAGGAATACAGGCCCATGCGGGCCGCAAAATTATCGGGCTCGACGTCAGTGCGAAAACTGCGCGTAGGCCAGACACTGGCGATGGCGTCCTGCGCCGCGTTGGCGGGGTCTAGCGCCAGCCATTGCTGCCACGCGGTTTGCAGAAATCGCAGATAACGAGGACTGTGGATGCGGCTGAGCAGCGCGTCGTCAAAATGGTGGGGTATTTGCATGGGCCCCAGCGCCCGCGCCTCCAATGCCGCAAACACCTGGTCTTGGCGCTGGGGCACTTCGTGGCAGGGCACCATGCGGCCACGGTACATCTCCAGCTTGCCTTGGTGGCCGGCGTGGTCGGGGTTGTAAAAAATCTGCATGGCGCAAGCCTACAGGAAGATGCCCGTATGCGGTCGCAAGCGACGGCGTGCAGACTTTAGGCAGGCCTATGCATCAAAGCCAAAAGGCGCCTAACGCAAACGGCTGGCCACGATACCCAGGGTCAGCGGGTGGAAAAAAAACTCGCCATCCTCGCCTTTTTCATTCGTGCCCACCACCACATAGCAACCGGCCATATCGCCAATGCGGCGCACTTTATAACCCTTGGTCTCCAGCAATTTGGAGAGCTTGTCAGAAGCGGTCCAACCTGATTTCGGCCCGGAGTTGCACTTGGCCGGTGACTGGGCAAAAGCGAGGCTGGCGAGCAGGCATGAAATACCCATAAATAGAAGGCGGCTCTGTTTGCGCATGGCGTCCTAGGAATTAACAACGATGCGCCATTGTGCACCGACGCCCATCCGGCACAAAAAAAAGCCTTTTTGCGCCCGCAGTGAAGGACTCCATGGCAAGAGGGTAAGAAGCTGCGCAGCGGCCCCTGGCAGCGCATGTGCGGGGGCAAGGCAGAGGATTTGCAGATGCGCTTTAGCCACTCAGCATCGGGTAGAGCGACAACAGCAGTGCAGCGGCCATGCTGCCGTTGAATACCCGCATGCGAAACGGGTCTTGCAAATAGTTGCGCAGTGCGCTGCCAAAGCCCACCCATACCGACGAACAGGGTAAGCCCAGCGCAACATACATCAGCCCCAGCGGCGCAA
>CANKNK010000281.1 GCA_947483455.1 Comamonadaceae bacterium
AAGACACCGGTGCAGCATGTGGTGGTCAGCGGCCTGGCCGACATGATGCCCTGGCACAAACGCCATGTGGCGAACTTTGTCATACACCAGGTCAAAAGCGCGGTGCCTGCCTATGACTTGCCTTTGGCAACCGGCTTTCGGCGCATGCTGCGCCGAGGCGCACAAGTGCCTTTTCGCAAACCGGAAATCCAAGCGGACGACCTGGCCTTTTTGCAGTACACCGGCGGCACTACCGGCGCGGCCAAGGGGGCCATGCTCAGCCACCGCAATATTTTGGCCAATGTGCAGCAAACCAAGTTGTGGTGCGCGCCCTTCGTGGAACCGGGGCAGGACTTGATCAGCATGACCGCGATCCCGCTCTACCATGTGTTCGCGCTGGGCTCTTGCCTTGCTTTTACTGGTATGGGCGGCACGAACGTGCTGGTATCGGACCCGCGCGATGTCGATGCTTTTGTGAAGCTGCTGATGCGCTACCGCGTAGTGTCTTTGCCGGCGGTCAATACGCTTTTTAATAGCTTGCTCAACCACCCGGATATCGGCAAAGTTGATTTCAGCAGTTTGCGTTTGTCGGTGGGTGGCGGTGCGGCGATACAGCGCTCGGTGGCCGAGCGCTGGCAGGCCTTAACCAAGGCACCTTTGATCGAAGGCTATGGCCTGACCGAGTGCGCGCCCACGGTGACGGTCAACCCTTTTAGCATCAGCCAATTTAATGGAAGCATTGGCCTGCCCCTGCCATCGACGCAAGTTTCGATACGCGATGCCCAGGGGCGCGCCCTCGCTATGGGCGAGCCCGGCGAGTTGTGCGTGCGCGGACCCCAGGTGATGCAGGGTTATTGGCGCCGGCCACAAGATACGGCGGCAGTAATGACCGAAGATGGCTATCTGCGTACTGGCGATGTGGCGGTAATGGATGACAAAGGGTTTTTCAAAATCGTGGACCGCTTAAAGGACATGATTTTGGTGTCAGGCTTTAATGTCTACCCCAATGAGGTGGAAGACGTGGTGATGCTGCACCCTGGGGTATTGGAAGCCGCCGCGGTGGGCCGTCGCAGTGAGAGCACCGGCGAAGAGGTCCATGTCCATGTGGTGAAAAAATCCCCGGCGCTGACCGAGGAGATGGTGGTACGCCATTGCCGCGAACATTTGACCGGCTACAAAGTGCCGCGCAAAGTGGTGTTTGATACACAGTTACCTAAAAGCAATGTAGGCAAAGTGTTGCGGCGCGAGTTGCGCGAGTTGCCCCATAAATTCATGGAAGAAAGTACGGTATGACCGATTTGGTAGTGAGACGTTTGTTGGTGGATTTGACGACACCGTTTGCGCAGCGTTGGAACGGGGGCGATGCCTTTCGTTCGGCTTTTTTTAATGCCTTGTCCATGAGTTTTCCCTGGGGCGAGCAGTATTTCATGGACTCCGTGCGGGCCTGTTACAAAGCGCTGCCACCGGCAGAGCAGGAAAAATATGCCAAAGAGGTTCAGGGCTTTGTCGGCCAAGAGGCTACGCACCGGCGCATCCACGAACTTTTCAACGCGCACCTGACGCGCCAGGGCTTTGTCAACGAAATCGAAGTACGCGCTGCCAAGCGTGCCAAGAAAGCCGAGCACCTAGACCCGCGCATCCATCTGGCGGTGACCGCGGCCACCGAGCATTTCACCGCCATGTTTGCGGACTGGACGCTGCGCCACCCCGAGGCCTTTGCGGGCGCTGAAGAGCGCTTAGCGACACTCTGGCAATGGCATGCCTCCGAAGAGTCCGAGCACCGCAGCACCGCCTTCAATATTTACCAGGCCGCCGGTGGCAGCTACAAATGGCGGGTGCGCACCTTCAAGGTCGTGAGCTGGATTTTCACGACCGATGTGTTGCGTCAGACGGTGCGCAATTTGTGGCATGACGGTAGCTTGTTTAGCTGGAGCACTTGGCGCAGCGCCTGGCGTTTGCTGCTGGCGCGCGATGGCCTGTACCGCAGCAACCTGCCCATGTGGCGCGACTATTTGCGCCCTGACTTTCATCCCGAGCAGCACGACGCTAGCAACTCGCAAGCCTGGCTGCGGGATAACACGCAATTTTTCACACCGGTCAAAGCGGTGACAGCGACGCCGGCCACGGCAGCTTGATCGGACGCCAGAGGCATGCAGTCGCCATTGGTTTTCAAAGGCGCGCCTGGCTCGCCCTACACCCGCAAGATGATGGCGCTGATGCGCTATCGCCATATTCCCTATCGTTACCTGATCGGTGAAGCTGCAGACCGGGCCGGTATGCCCAAGCCGCCCGTCGAATTGCTGCCTACGTTTTACCTGCCCGATGCCCAAGGGCACCTGCAAGCGGTGACCGATTCCACGCCGCTGCTGCGCCGCCTGGAGGGCGAGGTGCCAGGGCGTGCGGCCAGACCGCGCAGCGCGGTGCTGGCGTTTGTCGATTCGCTGCTCGAAGACTTTGCCGATGAGTGGGTCACCAAGGCGATGTTCCATTACCGCTGGCATTACGCGCCAGATATCGACCGCGCCAGTAAAACAATTCCTCTGCATTGGGGCGGTATACAAATAGATGAAAAAGTCTATGCCCCCAGCCGTGCCTTTTTTTCAAAGCGGCAAATCGATAGGTTGCCGGTCATTGGCTCCAACCCGACTACTGCCCCCTTGATTGAGGCAGGCTATCTGCGGCTGCTCAGGCTTTTGGACGCGCATTTCGCGCAGCATGCGTTTTTGATGGGTGCCAGACCAGGCGCCAGCGACTTTGCAATGTACGGACAATTATCGCAACTGGCCTTGTTTGACCCCACGTCTATGGGTCTGGCGGTGCAGCATGCGCCGCGCACCTTCGCCTGGACCGGTTGGATGGAAGATTTGTCCGGCCTGCAAGTGCAGGACGACGCCTGGCTAGATGCAGCGCGCCTTCCTTCTACGCTGACGGATTTGCTGGCCGAATTGGCCCAAGCATATGTGCCGATTTTGCTGGCCAACGCGCGCGCTTTGTTGCGTGGGGAAAAACAGTTCAATCTCGAGCTGCCGCAAGGCCAGTGGGAGCAGGGCACCGTCACCTACCAGGGTAAATGCTTGCGCTGGCTGCGCGAAGAGTTTGCGGCACTCGATACGGCGGGACAGACCCACGCCGAAGCGATTTTGCAAGCGGCCGGTATCGCAGATTTAGTCCACGCGCCCTTGTAAAGTCTGGGGTAATACGCCATCCCTGCGGTGCCATGGTGCAATCCCCCAATTCCCCTGACGGGTAGAACACCATGGCATCCAAAGGCCGGCTGCTAGCCGCTGCTGCTGCGCTGTTACTTGTGCTAGCGGCCTGGTTGTAATGGGCTGCCGATAGGGCACAGGTACCTGCCTGGCCAGGCGCAAGAAGATGATGTAGCGCTCAACCATTGAGGTTTTCTTACCACCTTGCAGGCCGCTGCTCCGTAAACGTGACAGCCGGTCCTAGTGGCTTTGCTTATGCACCAGGTACTTGGCAATGATGTCCAGAAAAAATTGTTTGCTGGCACTAGGCATTTGCGGTTGAATCAAAGCGTGAAAGCTG
>CANKNK010000282.1 GCA_947483455.1 Comamonadaceae bacterium
CACCAGCTGCCCATGTTCCAGGAGTTCACCAAATACCAGGGCCATGTAAACAACCCCAAGCGCATGGCCGAATACACAGGCCGCTGTTTTGACCGCGCTATCTCCGAGATGGGCCCGACGCAGCTCAATATCCCACGCGATTATTTTTACGGCGAAATCCAGTGCGAAATCCCCAAGCCCATGCGTGTAGAGCGCGGCCATGGCGGCGAAAACAGCCTGGCCGCCGCCGTGGAAATGCTGGCGCAGGCCAAGTTCCCGGTCATCCTATCGGGTGGCGGTGTGGTGATGGGCGATGCCGTGCCCGAATGTGTGGCCTTGGCCGAACGTTTGGGGGCGCCGGTGGCCAATGGCTATTTGCGCAATGACTCCTTCCCCGCCAGCCACCCTTTGTGGGCTGGCCCCTTGGGATACCAAGGCTCCAAGGCGGCGATGAAGCTGATCGCCCAGGCCGACGTGGTGATCGCGCTGGGTTCGCGCATGGGCCCGTTTGGGACGCTGCCGCAACACGGAATGGACTACTGGCCCAAAGACGCCAAAATCATCCAAGTGGAAGCCGACCATACCAACCTGGGTCTGGTAAAAAAGATTTCGGTGGGCATCCACGGCGATGCCAAGGCCGTGGCCAAAGAACTGCTGCGCCGCCTTAGCAGCATGACGCTGGCCAGCGACGCTAGCAAGGCGCAGCGCGCGTCCACCATCGCCGCAGAAAAAGCCGCCTGGGAAAAAGAGCTGGACAGCTGGACCCATGAGCGCGATACCTATAGCCTGGACATGATTGAAGAGGCCAAGGGAGAACGTACGCCCACTGGCGGCACGTATTTGCATCCGCGCCAAGTGCTGCGCGAGCTGGAAAAAGCCATGCCCGCGCGCGTGATGGTGTCCACCGACATTGGCAATATCAATGCCGTCGCCAATAGTTATTTGCGCTTTGACGAGCCGCGCAGCTTCTTCGCACCCATGAGCTTTGGCAACTGCGGCTATTCGCTGCCCACCATGATTGGGGCCAAGGCTGCCGCCATGGACCGCCCTGCGGTGGCCTACGCGGGTGATGGTGCTTGGGGCATGAGCATGTCAGAACTTATGACCGCCGTGCGCCACGATATTCCGGTGACCGCCGTGGTCTTTCACAACCGCCAATGGGGCGCTGAGAAGAAGAACCAAGTGGATTTTTACAACCGCCGCTTTGTGGCGGGGGAGCTAGAAAGCGAAAGCTTTGCCGGTATCGCCAAAGCCATGGGCGCTGAAGGCATGGTGGTAGACAAATTGGAAGACGTGGGCCCGGCTTTCAAGCGTGCGATCGACATGCAAATGAACGAAGGCAAAACTTGCGTCATTGAAATTATGTGTACCCGAGAATTAGGCGACCCCTTCCGCCGCGATGCGCTGTCCAAACCGGTGCGCTTTTTGGACAAGTACAAGGACTACGTCTAAAGCGCGCCGCGTCCACCATAGGCCGCAGCATGGATAGCACGCATCCGCGACTGCAAGCGCTGATGGCCGGCGCCACGGCGCGGGCGGGCACTACGCCAGGCGCCCTGGGCCTGGTCTACCCCTGCGACGCGCTGGCGCTGGACGCAGCGCGGCGCATCCAGGACAGCGGCATGGCGCGCCCGGTGCTCATCGGTCCGGGCTTTGCCATCGCCGCCGCTGCCGATGCGGCGCAAATAGAGGTGCGCGATTTCGAGTTGATCGACAGCGGCAAGGCAGCGCCGGATGCGGCATTGCGCGCCTGCGCGCTGGCGCGCGGTGGCGATGTGCGCGCCTTGATGAAAGGCTCACTGCATACCGACGAGTTGATGGCTGCGGTAGTGAACAAAGAAGCCGGGCTGCGTGGCAGCAGCCGCATCAGCCACGCTTTTGTGTTTGACCTGCCGCGCTATCACAAGCTGCTAGCGCTGGCCGATTGCGTGGTCAACATTGCGCCGGACCTCAAAACCAAAAAAGACATTCTGGGCAACGCCCTTGGTTTGCTGCAAGCGCTGGGCATAGTGCAGCCCAAGGTCGGCATTGTCGCAGCGGTGGAAGTGGTGAACCCCTCTATTCCTGCCACGCTCGATGCCCAGGCTTTGGTGGACCTGGCGCGCGCCGGGGCCTGGCCCGGCGCTATCGTGGAAGGGCCGTTTGGTTTTGATAATGCGTTCTCCAAAGAGGCTGCGCGCATTAAAAAAATAGCGTCGCAAGTGGCGGGTGATGCAGACCTTTTCATCATGCCGGACTTGAACGCCGGCAATATGTTGTACAAAAGTTTTAACTACGTGGGCGGTGGTGACTGCGCCGGACTCGTGTTGGGTGCGCGCGTGCCTATCGTACTCACCTCACGCGCGGATTCGCTGCAGTCGCGTATGGCCTCGGTGGCCTTGGCAGTGCTTGCCGGTGCGCCGGGCTAGCGCAAAAAAAACATCGAGCAGACGCAAGCCCCATAACAAAAAAACAAAGAGACAAGCCCATGTTTAAATTTTTGTCTTCCGAGCCTTTGCACCAACCGCTCGATGCGCCCACGCCGGTCGATGAGACCACCATCAAATGCACCACCTGCTATATGTGCGCTTGCCGCTGCGGCATCCGCGTGCATTTGCGCGAAGGGGAAGACGGCCCAGAGGTGCGGTATATCGACGGCAACCCGAACCATCCGCTCAACCAAGGCGTGATTTGTGCCAAGGGGGCATCGGGCATCATGAAACAAAAATCGCCTGCACGTTTGACGCAACCCCTACTGCGCAAAGCAGGCAGCGCGCGCGGCGCCGCCGAGTTTGAGCCCATCAGCTGGGAGCGGGCCTACGAATTACTGACCACGCGCTTAGCGCATATCCGCGCCACCGATCCCAAAAAGTTTGCCTTGTTTACCGGGCGCGATCAGATGCAGGCCTTGACCGGTTTGTTCGCTCGCCAATTCGGCACGCCCAACTATGCGGCGCATGGTGGCTTTTGCTCGGTGAATATGGCCGCGGGCATGATTTACACCGTGGGCGGCAGCTTCTGGGAATTTGGTGGGCCTGACTTAGAGCGTGCCAAAGTTTTTGTGATGATGGGCACAGCGGAAGACCACCACAGCAATCCCATGAAGATTGCCATCTCCAAGTTCAAGCGCGAGGGCGGCCGCTTTATCTCCATCAATCCGGTACGTACCGGCTACTCGGCGATTGCTGACGAGTGGATTCCCATCAAGCCCGGTACCGATGGCGCACTCTTGATGGCACTCTTGCATGAGCTCATCCGCACCGACACCCTGGACCATGCCTTTCTCAAGCGTTTTACAAATGCGCCGCAACTGGTGGTGCTGGACAAAGGCGAACGCGAAGGCTTGTTCGCCTTTGACCCCAACCCAGAAAAAGGCCCGCCGGGCGATGGCCGCAATCCACACAACAAGCTGGTGTTTGACGAGGCTAGTGGACAAGTCCTTAACGCCTACCCCGAAGGCATTGCCGATGGCTGCGACCCGGCCCTGGAAGGGCACTACACCTTGG
>CANKNK010000283.1 GCA_947483455.1 Comamonadaceae bacterium
ACGAGCACATGCGGCATCTTGGCCAGGTCGGCGACGATGGGGTTGCCCACAATATCTTTACCCAGGCCCATGGTCAGCAGCGACTTGCCTTCGTTATAGACCTGCGAGCCCAAAATTTCTGACAAGCGTATCGATTGGCGTTTGGCGTTGGGCAACTCCAGCGCCATGTAGTTTTTGCCGGGGATAGTCTCCACCACGCGGATGGACACCAGGCTGAGGCTGCGCGCCAGGTCCTTGGCCAAGCCCACGATTTGCGAGCCTTTCACGCCAGTGGCCGGTTCGATTTCATAGCGCGTGATCACCGGGCCGGGCTGGGCCAACACCACCCGCACCTCCACGCCAAAGTCCTTGAGCTTTTTCTCGATCATGCGGCTGGTCATTTCCAGCGTTTCATTGGACACGGTTTCCTGGCGCAACAAAGCCTCATCCAGCAAGGCCACTTGCGGCAGCTTGCTATCGGGCATCTCGGCAAACAAGGGCTTTTGCCGCTCTTTGGCCACCCGTGCGCTCTTGGGCACTTCCACCATGCGCTGGGTTTCCACCGGTACGCGCGGCTCGGCAAAAACCGTGGGCGCCATCAGGGGGGCGATATCGGGCATATCGTCCTGCGCTGTGCCGTGGGCTGCGCCAGCGTCCATGGGTGGCCCCTCGGGATGCAAGGACACCTCCCGCTCACGCAAAGCCTGCTGGCCTAATTCCAAGTCCTGCGCCAAGGCACGCCGCTCCTGGAACGACTCCCAGCGCGCATCCAACCAACTGCCGATGGCCTCGGCACTGTGCAACCAAGAAAACCGGAACGCCCAGGCACCACCAAGCAAACCTGCACCTATTGCCAGCAGGCCCGAACCCACAAAGCCCAAAGCGCCGACCGCCTGCGTACCCAGCATAAAGCCCAGGACGCCTCCGCTGTAACCAGGTAGATAGCCTTCTAGGCGGTACAAACGGGTGTATTCCAAAACCGTGCTCGACACCAACAGCAAGCCCAGGCCGACCCACAAGACCACCTGCGGATGGCGTTGCCACAAAGGGCTGCCCGCGTCCAGCTTGGCGTAGGGCAGCGGCCCATCCTGCCCGCGTAAGCGCCGCATCGCCAAGCGCCCCCAGCCCAAGCCCGCCAGCGCCAGACACCACCAGACCGAGTAGCCAAGTAAGAAATAGCCCATATCGGCGAGCAAGGCACCCAGACGACCGGCTCGGTTGAGCACCGCGCCACCGGCGCCCGATGTCGTCCAGGCCGCATCCTGGGGGGCATAGCTGGCAAAGGCGAGCAGCAAAAACGCCAGCACGAAAAACCCGAAAAACAAAACGATTTCACTGGCAAAACGAGCCCATCCGGAGGGCTCGGGGACTTCTTCGAGGGTGTCAGCGTGTAGCGTGTGCAGTGAATATGTCATGGGTTCTGTGAAATAGCCTTTTCCGCAGGGCGGGCGCTCTAATACCGAAGCTTAACCCACACCGCTTAGTCGGGCACTGCGACGGGCTCCTTAAAATAGCGCCTGGCGCGAACTGTTCTCAGCGCGCTTTTGCAAGTTCCGCCCGGTGCCAAGCCTGGTCGCTTGCACTTTCCATCCCACTTTGACTGCACTGCCTTCCCCTATGACCACTGCCCCACATGCCCGCGTCCTGATTTTGGGCTCAGGCCCGGCTGGCTATACCGCCGCCGTCTATGCCGCCCGCGCCAACCTCAAGCCGGTGCTGATCACCGGAATGGCCCAAGGTGGCCAACTGATGACCACCACCGATGTGGACAACTGGCCCGCCGATGCCCAAGGCGTGCAAGGGCCGGAGCTGATGCAGCGGTTTTTGGAGCACGCCGAGCGCTTCAAGACGGAAGTGATTTTTGACCACATCAGCAGCGTGGACCTGAGCCAGCGCCCCTTTACCCTCCATGGCGATGAAAAAAGCTATACCTGCGACGCGCTCATCATCGCCAC
The DNA here is from genome assembly GCA_947483455.1 of Comamonadaceae bacterium. Lineage (GTDB taxonomy): Bacteria > Pseudomonadota > Gammaproteobacteria > Burkholderiales > Burkholderiaceae_C > Allorhodoferax. The sequence continues at coordinate 1,935 of CANKNK010000283.1, forward strand.
CGGCGCCTCGGCAAAATATCTGGGCCTGCCTTCGGAAACCGCCTTTATGGGCCGTGGCGTTTCGGGCTGCGCTACTTGCGACGGCTTTTTCTACCGCGACCAACTGTGCTGCGTGGTCGGCGGTGGCAACACCGCGGTAGAAGAGGCGCTCTACCTTTCCAATATCGCCAGCAAAGTCTATTTGGTACACCGCCGCGACAAGTTCAAAGCCGAGCCGATTTTGGTGGACAAGTTGATGGAGAAAGTAGCTGCCGGCAAAATCGAACTCAAGACCTTCCAAACCCTGGACGAAGTGCTAGGCGATGCCTCCGGTGTCACGGGTATCCGACTGCGCAGCACGGTCGATGGCAGCACCCAAGATCTGGCGCTGCAAGGCTGCTTTATCGCCATTGGGCACTCTCCCAACACCGACATCTTCCAAGACAAATTGGCCATGGAAAACGGCTATATCGTGACGCAAGGCGGCCTCAAAGGCTTTGCCACCATGACCAGCGTGCCCGGCGTGTTTGCCGCAGGCGACGTGCAAGACCATGTGTACCGCCAGGCGATCACCAGCGCGGGCACAGGTTGCATGGCGGCCCTCGATGCGCAGCGCTTCCTCGAGCAAGAATAAGCCCGGTGGGATAATCCAGCCCCATGACGATTACCTATAAAGACGCCGCCGGCATCGCCGGCATGCGGGTCGCGGGCAAGCTGGCCTCCGAAGTACTGGACTACCTGACGCCCTTTGTGCAAGCCGGTGTCACCACCAATGCCCTGGACAAACTGGCGCATGATTACATCGTCGATGTGCAAGGCGGCATTCCCGCGCCTCTCAATTACAAAGGGGGCGGCAACACGCCCTACCCCAAGTCCATTTGCACCTCGGTCAACCACCAGGTCTGCCATGGCATCCCCAATGACAAAGTGCTGAAAAAAGGCGATATCGTCAACATCGACGTCACCGTCATCAAAAACGGCTGGCACGGCGATACCAGCCGCATGTTCATGGTCGGTGAAGTCTCCATTGCCGCCAAACGCCTGTGCGCTATCACGTATGACGCGATGTGGCACGGCATCAAAATGGTGCGTCCCGGCATCCACTTGGGCGATATCGGCCATGCCATTCAAAAGTTTGCCGAGGGCCAAGGCTTTAGCGTGGTGCGCGAGTTTTGCGGCCACGGCATCGGCCAGGTGTTCCACGAGGAACCGCAAGTACTGCACTATGGCCGCCCCGGCACCCTGGAAAAACTGGTGGAGGGCATGACCTTCACCATCGAGCCCATGATCAATGCCGGGCGCAAAGACATCAAGGACGGCCCGGAAAAAGACGGCTGGACCATCGTGACCCAGGACCGCTCGCTATCGGCCCAATGGGAACACACGGTGCTGGTCACACCCACCGGCTACGAGGTACTGACCCTGTCAGCGGGCAGCCCGGCCACACCGTCCTTTGTGACTGCCGCGCAGTCGCAGCCCGCCTAAACCCGGCCGCACGCGGGCAGCCCATGCCATGAGCGA
>CANKNK010000284.1 GCA_947483455.1 Comamonadaceae bacterium
CCCTTTCGCCCGCGAGGCCGCTTACCAGGCCTGGGTGCAATCGGGGGTGGATGGCGTCGCGCAGCAAGCCCTCACCGACGCAACCCTCAGCGGTTGGGCGCTGGGTGAGCCGGATTTTGTTGCAGATTTGCAAAAACGTACCGGGCGCCGCATCAGCAAGTCCAAGGCCGGTAGGCCGCATATGGCGCTACCAGAAACTCCGCAATAGCTGGCTTGCACGATTTTCTGCATGGTAGAGGAATGTGCGTGCTCCAACGGAGACTGCCGTTACATCCAAGGAGTTCATTTGCACATCTAATCCGTCCCTAATTATTTGAAATTACATTTATCACTGAATTAATTGGGTTCTGACCCCAATTATTTTTCAAAAAACAATGCTGCATTGCAGTATGCTTACCGTCCTTTGTAATTTTTCAGGAGCGGGTTATGACCACGGCGGCCGAGAAGGAGCATCTGCAGCAATTTGGTTTGTATGCGGGCGAGCAGGAGCATGACGCTTGTGGAGTGGGCTTTGTGGCGCACATCCGGGGCGAGAAAAGCCACAGCATTGTCAGCAACGCGCTCAAAATTTTGGAAAACCTGGACCACCGCGGCGCGGTGGGCGCTGACAAGCTCATGGGCGATGGCGCCGGCATACTGATTCAACTGCCCGATGCGCTGTACCGCGCAGAAATGGCGGCCCAAGGTGTGCAATTGCCTGCGGCGGGTGAATACGGCGTCGGTATGATTTTTCTACCTAAGGAACACGCCTCGCGGCTAGCCTGCGAGCAGGAGATGGAACGCGCCATCAAGGCCGAAGGTCAGATCCTTTTAGGTTGGCGCGATGTCCCGGTCAACGCCGACATGCCCATGTCTCCCACGGTGCGCGAAAAAGAGCCGGTCATTCGCCAGGTCTTTATCGGTCGCGGTAACGACGTGATCGTGCAGGACGCGCTCGAGCGCAAGCTCTATGTCATCCGCAAAACGGCCAGCGCAGCGATCCAGCATCTCAACTTGAAGCACAGCAAGGAGTACTACGTTCCAAGCATGTCCAGCCGCACCGTGATCTACAAAGGCTTGCTGCTGGCCGATCAGGTGGGTACTTATTTCAAAGACTTGCAGGACGCGCGTTGCGTCTCTGCATTGGGCCTGGTGCACCAGCGTTTTTCCACTAACACCTTCCCCGAGTGGCCGCTGGCACATCCCTACCGCTACGTGGCGCATAACGGCGAGATCAATACCGTCAAGGGTAACTACAACTGGATGAAAGCCCGCGAAGGCGTCATGTCCTCTCCGGTGCTCGCCGCAGACCTGAAAAAGCTTTATCCCATCAGCTTTGCCGGTCAGTCCGACACGGCCACCTTTGACAACTGCCTAGAACTACTGACGATGGCTGGTTACCCCATCAGCCAGGCGATGATGATGATGATTCCCGAGCCTTGGGAAAACCATAGCACTATGGACGAGCGCCGCCGCGCTTTTTACGAATACCATGCCGCCATGCTCGAGCCCTGGGACGGCCCGGCGTCTATCGTGTTTACCGATGGCCGCCAGATCGGCGCTACGCTGGACCGCAATGGTCTGCGTCCCTCGCGCTACTGCATTACCGACGATGATTTGGTCATCATGGGTTCGGAGTCCGGCGTACTGCCGGTGCCGGAAAACAAAATCGTGCGCAAATGGCGCTTGCAGCCCGGCAAGATGTTCTTGATCGACCTCGAACAGGGCCGCATGATCGACGACGAAGAGCTCAAATCAGGCCTGGCCAACAGCCGCCCCTACAAGCAGTGGATTGAAAACCTGCGCATCAAGATCGACCATGTAGCCACCGGCGAAAGTGCCGCGCCAACGATGCCGATGGGCGCGGATTTACTGGACCGCCAGCAAGCCTTCGGCTACACCCAAGAAGACCTGAAGTTCCTGATCGCCCCCATGGCCAGCCTGGGCGAAGAGGCACTCGGCTCCATGGGCAATGACAGTCCCCTGGCCGTGCTCAGCGACAAAAACAAACCGCTGTACAGCTACTTCAAACAACTGTTTGCCCAGGTCACCAACCCCCCCATCGACCCGATCCGCGAAGCCATCGTCATGTCGCTGGTGTCCTTTGTGGGACCCAAGCCCAATTTGCTGGACATCAACCAGGTCAATCCGCCGATGCGCCTGGAAGTGTCGCAACCCGTGCTGGACTTCACCGACATGGCCAAGCTGCGCGAGATAGAGCGCCACACGCAGGGCAAATTTCGCAGCTATACCCTGGACATTACCTACCCCCTGGCCTGGGGCCACGAGGGCGTGGAGGCCAAACTCGCATCCCTGTGCGCCGAAGCGGTAGATGCCATCAAGAGTGGCAACAATATTTTGATCGTGAGCGACCGTGCCATGGGCGCCACGCAGGTTGCCATACCGGCCTTGCTAGCCTTGTCAGCTATTCACCAGCATTTGGTCCTCGAGGGCTTGCGCACGACGGCCGGTCTGGTCGTAGAGACCGGTAGCGCACGCGAGGTACACCACTTTGCGGTACTCGCCGGATACGGCGCCGAAGCCGTGCATCCCTACCTGGCGATGCAAACCCTGGTGCAAATGAGCGAGGGCCTGCCCGGTGCGCTCAGTGCGGATAAGGCGATTTACAACTACGTCAAAGCCGTGGGTAAAGGCCTGTCCAAAATCATGTCCAAGATGGGTGTTAGCACCTACATGAGCTACTGCGGCGCGCAGTTGTTCGAGGCGATCGGCCTGTCCAGCGACACTGTTACCAAATACTTCACCGGCACGCCCAGCCGCGTGGAAGGTATAGGCGTATTTGAAATCGCCGAAGAAGCCATACGTACCCACAAACTGGCTTTTGGCAAAGACCCGGTCTTGGCCAATGCCCTGGATGCCGGTGGTGAATACGCCTGGCGCGTGCGCGGCGAAGAGCATATGTGGACGCCCGATGCGATCGCCAAGTTGCAACACAGCACACGGGCCAATAACTGGAGCACCTATAAAGAGTACGCCCAAATCATCAACGACCAGACGCGCCGACAGCTCACGCTGCGCGGCTTGTTTGAATTTCGCATCGATCCCTCCAAAGCCATCTCCATCGACGAGGTCGAGTCAGCGGCCGAAATCGTCAAACGCTTTGCTACCGGCGCGATGTCGCTGGGCTCTATTTCTACCGAGGCGCACAGCACCCTGGCCGTGGCGATGAATCGCATCGGCGGCAAGAGCAATACTGGCGAGGGCGGCGAAGATCCGCTGCGTTACCGCAATGAACTCAAAGGCATTCCCATCAAGCAGGGCCAGACTATGTCGGACCTGCTGGGCAAGGAAATTTTCGAGGTCGATTACGCGCTGCAAGCAGGCGACTCGATGCGCTCCAAAATCAAGCAAGTGGCCTCGGGCCGCTTTGGCGTGACAGCCGAATACTTGGTGAGCGCGGACCAAATCCAGATCAAGATGGCCCAAGGCGC
>CANKNK010000285.1 GCA_947483455.1 Comamonadaceae bacterium
ACCACCGTGAGCAACTGGCTGTGGATGTCTTTCCATTCGCGCAAACGGCGTACGCTGATAAAGTTTTGCCGCAACAATTGCTCAAACTGGCGATTGCTCAGTTTGTGCGCGCCGCTGACCTCGGCTTTGTCGCCGCGCGCAGCACCAAGCCATTTCCATAACTTCAGATAACCAGAAAATTCGCTTTTTTCGTCGTCAAACTTGGCATGCGCCTGGTCCGCCTGCGCTTGCGCATCCATGGGCCGGTCGCGCACATCCTGCACGCTCAGCGCCGAGGCGATGATCAGCACCTCGTCCAAGGCCTCGCGCTTACGGGCTTCCAAAATCATCCGGCCCACGCGCGGATCCAAGGGCAGGCGTGCCAGTTCTTGGCCCAGCGCCGTGAGTTCATTGGCATCATCCACCGCGCCTAACTCTTGTAGCAACTGGTAGCCGTCGGCCATGGCGCGGCCCGAGGGGCGCTCCAAAAACGGAAAGTCCTCCACCGCGCCCAGGCGCAGCGACTTCATGCGCAAAATAACCCCGGCCAGCGAAGAGCGCAAAATTTCCGGGTCGGTAAAGCGCTCGCGTCCGACAAAGTCTTTGTCCTCATACAGACGTATGCAGATACCGTCGGCCACCCGCCCGCAGCGCCCAGCACGCTGGTTGGCCGAGCTTTGGCTAATGGGCTCGACCAACAATTGTTCTACCTTGCTGCGAAAGCTGTAACGTTTGATGCGCGCCGTACCGCTGTCTATGACAAAGCGGATGCCCGGCACCGTTAGCGAAGTCTCGGCCACATTGGTAGCCAGCACAATACGTCTGCCGGTGTGGCCTTCAAATATGCGGTCTTGCTCCGCTTGGCTTAAGCGGGCAAACAGGGGTAAGACTTCGCAGTTGCGCAAGACCGGCTGGTGGCTCAGATGGCGGCGCAAATGGTCTGCCGCTTCGCGGATTTCGCGCTCGCCGGGCAGAAACACCAGGATGTCGCCAGCCGCTCCACCGCGCCAAAGTTCATCGACGCCTTCGGCAATGGCGTCGTTGATGTCGTAGTCGCGCCGCTCTTCAAAAGGCCGGTAGCGTTGCTCCACTGGGAACATACGCCCCGACACCATGATCACCGGCGCCGGCGCCGGCGTCAGCGTCCTGGCGTCCTCTGTGCCTTGCAGGCTGGCGAAGTGGTCGGCAAAGCGCTGCGCATCGATCGTGGCCGAGGTCACGATCACTTTGAGGTCCGGACGCCTTGGCAATATCTGGCGCAAATAGCCCAGCAAAAAATCGATGTTCAGGCTGCGTTCGTGTGCCTCGTCGATGATGATCGTGTCATAGGCCAGCAGCAGCGGGTCGGTCTGCGTTTCGGCCAGCAAGATGCCATCGGTCATTAGCTTGACCGAGGCGTCGCGGCTTAAACGGTCTTGAAAGCGCACCTTAAAGCCAACTACCGCGCCTAAGGGGGTGTGCAGTTCTTCGGCAATGCGCTTGGCGACGCTGCTCGCCGCAATGCGACGCGGTTGCGTGTGGCCAATGAGTTTGCCACGCGGCGCCGGTTTGCCATTGGGCAACACTTTGGGGTAATTGCACAAGCCGCGGCCCATGGCCAGCGCGATTTTGGGCAATTGGGTGGTCTTGCCCGAGCCGGTTTCACCGCAGACGATGATGACCTGGTGACGCTCCAGCAAGGCCATGATTTCCTCGCGCTTGCCCGATACCGGCAAGGATTCGGGAAACTCGATGCGCAAAGTGGATGTGGCGGGAGGGGATGCTGACACGGGCTGAGGCGGGCTGGGGCAGCGTATTATCCCCTCCATGACTTCCGTATTTAACTTCACCTTCGTGCCCTGGTTCAGGTCGGTGGCGCCCTATATCCATAAGTTTCGGCACCAGACCTTTGTCGTCGGTATTGCCGGCGAAGCGATTGCGGCGGGCAAACTGCCCCACCTGGCGCAAGACCTGGCCATGATCCAGAGCATGGGCGTCAAAGTGGTGTTGGTACACGGCTTTCGGCCCCAGGTGAATGAACAACTCAAGGCCAAAGGCCATAGCGCCAAGTATTCACACGGCATCCGCATCACCGACGAAATCGCCCTCGATTGCGCGCAGGAGGCCGCGGGCCAGTTGCGCTATGAAATCGAAGCCGCCTTCAGCCAGGGTCTGCCCAACACGCCCATGGCCGACTCCACGGTCCGCGTGATCAGCGGCAACTTTATTACCGCGCGGCCCGTGGGCATCGTCGATGGCGTGGATTTCCAAAACTCGGGCGTGGTGCGCAAAGTCGATACCGCAGGCATCAGCAAAGTGCTAGACATGGGCGCCATGTTGCTGCTCTCGCCCTTTGGTTTTTCGCCTACGGGCGAGGCCTTTAACTTATCGATGGAAGAAGTCGCCACCTCGGTAGCCACGGCCTTGCAGGCCGATAAGCTCATCTTTTTGACCGAAGTGCCGGGCATCTTGCAGCGCCCGCACGAGCCCGCGGGCGAGGACAACCCGGTAGATACCGAACTCTCGCTGGCCGCTGCCGAAGCCTTGTTGCTGGAGGCGCCTGCGGCCCGCGAACCGGCCGATGTGGGCTTTTACTTGCAACACTGCGTAACCGCCTGCAAAGGCGGGGTCGAGCGCAGCCACATCATTCCCTATTCCGTCGATGGCGCTATCTTGCTCGAGGTCTATGTGCATGACGGCATAGGCACCATGATCGTGGATGAAAAACTCGAAAGCTTGCGCGAGGCCACCGAGGACGACGTGGGCGGCATTCTCAAGCTGATCGAACCGTTTGAAAAAGACGGCACCTTGGTCAAGCGCAGCCGCACGGAAATAGAACGCGACGCGTCGAGCTATACCGTGATCGAACACGATGGTGTGATCTTCGCCTGCGCCGCACTCAACCCCTACCCCGAGGGGCGCACGGGTGAAATGGCGGCCCTCACCGTGTCCCCCGATGTGCAAGGCCAGGGCGACGGCGAGCGCGTGCTCAAGCGCATAGAGCAACGCGCCCGCGCAGCCGGTCTGGAAAGTATTTTTGTGCTGACGACCCGCACCACGCACTGGTTTTTAAAGCGTGGCTTTGTGTTGGTGGACGCCGACTGGCTGCCCGAAGCGCGTAAACGCAAATACAACTGGGACCGCAAGAGCCAGGTGCTGGTGAAAAAACTCAGCTAAATCGCTTCGCAATACGCTTTGTCACGGCAATGGCCGACAGCGCTGCGGCGGTCCATTGCATTTCCCCCCAAGGTGCAGCCGTCCCTCAGGCTTGCGTAGGCGCTGTGGCACTTCGACCCAGCCCACTGTGCCGCCATGCGATCAGCGCGGCGGTGATGGCGGCATCGCAAAAGCACAGGAAAGACCAGTTGGCAATCGATCCGCCTAAAAAAGTCCAATCCACCGCCGAGCAATCGCCGCTGCCTTTGAACACCATGGGAATCACACGCTGCAGCGGAAAGCTCTC
>CANKNK010000286.1 GCA_947483455.1 Comamonadaceae bacterium
CGTCAAATGCCTCAGCGCATCTCCATTTGGGCTTGGCCTTCCAGGCCTTGCAGCGTTTGGAGGAAGCCTTGTCGTGCTACCAGCACGCCCTAGAGCTAAGGCCGGACTATGCGCAGGCGTTTCATAACCGAGGGCTTGGCTTGCATGTTGCGGGGCGCCTGGATGAAGCACTGGCCGATTTCGATAAAGCCATCGAACTCCAGCCCGAGGAGGCCCAGGCCTGGAATAACCGGGGCGTGGTGTTGCAGGACCAATTGCGCTGGGACGAAGCGATGCAAAGCTATGCCGCTGCCATAGCTGCGCAGCCTGGGTATGGGCAGGCGCATTACAACCTGGGCAATGCCTTGCGCGCACTAGGACGTTTCGAAGCGGCCATTGCGAGCTACGACACCGCCATTGCGCTGCAGGCCGACCTAGCCCATGCCTTCAATAACCGGGGCCTGGCTTTACAGGAGCTGCAGCGCAGTGCCGAGGCCATTGCAAGTTACGACGCGGCAATTGCCAGCAGACTGGACTATGCGGACGCCTACTGGAACAAGGCCATTGAATTGCTGCTGTGTGGCGATTTTGTGCAGGGTTGGAAACTCTATGAATGGCGGTGGCGGCGGGATGCATTTAGCTCACGCAAACGCGCGTTTGCGCAGCCGCTGTGGTTGGGCCAGGCCTCGCTCGCCGGGAAAGCAGTGCTTTTGCACGCCGAGCAGGGCTTGGGTGACAGTATCCAATTTTGCCGTTATGCCCGCGACGTGCGCGCTTTGGGTGCAGAAGTGCTACTGGAAGTTCCCCAGCCTTTGATGGCACTATTTGAAACATTGCAAGGCGATATCCGATTGTTTGAAAAGGGGGCGGATCTACCGCATTTTGATTACCACTGCCCCTTGCTCAGCCTGCCGCTTGCGTTTCAAACCCGGCTTGAGACCCTGCCCGGACACACGGCCTACCTGGCCAGCGCCGCTTCCAAGCGGGACCATTGGGAGCGCCGCTTAGGGTCGCCAAGCAAGCCGCGCATCGGCTTGGTCTGGAGTGGCAATGCGCTGGACAGAAACGACGCGCAACGCAGCGTGGGCTTGAACGCTTTGCTGCCGCATTTGCCCCCTCGCTTCGAATACATCTGTTTGCAAAAAGAGCTGCGCTCTGCAGACCAAGAAGCCTTGCAAGCCAGTTCCGTTCGCTTTGTCGGGGCTGAAATCCAAGACCTTTCCGATACCGCAGCCTTATGCGATCTGGTGGACTTGGTGATTTCAGTCGATACCAGTGTGGCGCATCTGGCTGGCGCGCTGGGTAAACCGACTTGGATACTGCTGCCCTACGCACCGGACTGGCGCTGGATGCTCGACCGGGACGATAGCCCCTGGTACCCTAGCGTCAAGTTGTACCGGCAGGACAGGGACAGGTCATGGACGCCGGTCTTAGAGCGCGTCGCCTCCGACATCCTTGGCTATGCGCATGTTCTAACACCTAAGCGATAGCTTTTTCGTGTTGCCCTTGCGGCGAGCCTAGAGGTGATGGCCTTCAATGCGCCAGTACGAACGCTTCTATGGCTTGGTAAGCCTCTGCACCCGCCCCATAAAACATGTGAAAACCCGAACTGCAAACGTCCGCGCCCTGGCTTTCGCCACCGCGTATGAGTACGTAGTCAAGCCGCTGCTTGTTGGTGCTGCGCTGTTCTTCAAAAACCCTGCGCGAGCTGTAATTCGTGGATTTGGCGCAAGCATCTTTTTCGTGCGCGAGAAAAAGAATCGCGAGCTGCGTTTTGTTGTCAAACCGCGCCCCGTTGCGCGCGGAGCTGTAGATTGCGCCGGCCAGTAAATCGGTCTTGTTGTCCCTTTGCAGCATGGCATAAAACTCTGTCAGACTCGCAGCGCCATTGCTATGGCCCATCAGCCAAACAGGCAGGCCATAGCTCGATTGGTAGTAGCGAACCACCGATTCGATGCGTGCTAAATGTTCCGCACTGGTGCGTGAGACCGGGTAATTGGCGCCCACAGGCAGTAGCACCGGCGAATCAAACACCACAACATTCATGCTGCCAGTGCTTAAGTTGCGATCACTCAAAGGCTTGAGCGTCGCCCCATAAAATCCGCCCAAATTTTTACGCTCTGGCGTCAGACCAAGTCGACCCTCGCCACCCGGTATGTAAATGAGGGTGGCTTTAGGCGAAGATCCCGGCCACAAAAAAGTCAGCGTTGGCTCTGGATTGGACGGCGAATCTTGGGCGCCATAGCTAACCGGGATGACCTGCGCTACAGCGCAATGGATACAAGCAGCGAGCGCAACCAGGCTAGTCGATATAAAGCGCATGTTTTCCTATCCTCCTACAGCAAAATTAACGTGGGCCCTGGGCCAAAAGTCGAAGTCTCTAAACAAAGATAAGCCTTCACCCTGCAAATGGAAAAGCCCCCTGTCGGGGGCTTTTTCCATGCAAGCAAAGTAAGACTTAAGCAATAGTCTCCAATGTCCCATCCAGCGCCATCAGACCCAATTGCGTGCCCAGCGCGGGAAACTTCTCATTCAATTGGCGGCGAAACTCTAGCAAGGCTTCTTTGTGGGTTTCTTTTTCCACAGCGGGGTTGGCTACTTTGGCTTCGCCATAAGCAATTTTTGCCGCACCGCAATCGCGGTGGTTGACCACAATCACTTTCTTAATATTGTGCAGCTGTATAGAAGCACCCAGGTTGTCCCAGAATGTTTTGCTCCACTCTTTAAACGCAGGAGCGACCACGCCGATGGAGGCGCCGGCAATCGTAAATGCACTGTATTTTCCGCTCAGGCCATCGCTGGCTTGCTTTTTATTCACCAAGTCTTGAAACCTGGGATCAATACAGGACAAGACCATCGCTTCGTAGTTACCCGAGGCGGCCTGCACGCCGCTAGACAGCAGGCCCACAGAACTGATCAGTACCGCGCCGCCTGCCAGGCGCATAAATTCGCGCCGCGAATTGGAATGACTGAGCATGTCGCCGCAGCATAGCGGTGCATAGGCGGACGCATTATTCTTCAACTTCATCATCTTCGGCTCCAAGGAGTTAATCTAAAAAGGACAGCATATAAAAACGCGTGCGCATGATAGCCAAAATATTTTTACTTGAAAAGTCGGGGGTATTGAAGCCAGTTCATCGGTAACACGGCAAATAAATCGGTACTTGCCGCGATGAAAATAGGTCTGCGCTGCCAGTTGCCCGCGTGCGGATGCGGGTGCCGGCCTCGATTAGGGCCTAGCGCATTTCACTTGGGTTCAAGTGGCAAGCGGCTTCCCAGCGTCGGGAGCGGCAGCAGACGGTGCCAGCGGGTGGGCGACCTGTCCGTCGCCATAGCTTCGCAAAACTTGGGCGATCACCACTTGGTAGCCCTTAAGCCACTGCGCCTGCCGTACTTTTGCCGCTATGTGTGCCGGGTGCGTCACCAA
>CANKNK010000287.1 GCA_947483455.1 Comamonadaceae bacterium
CCTTCGCCCCAGAGATTTACCACGCACCTTTTCCCTGCCATTGCGCCAGCCTTGAGGAAACGCAAAAAGCGGTGGAGCAATTGTTCAAATGCGATATCGAGCCCAGCCGCGTGGCGGCGATTATTTTTGAGCCAGTGCAAGGCGAGGGCGGTTTCAACCCCATCCAAGCCAAGGCGGTGCAATGGCTGCGCGCTTTGTGCGATGAACACGGCATTGTGCTGATCGCCGACGAAGTGCAAACCGGCTTTGCCCGTACCGGCAAGATGTTTGCCATGGAGCACTATGGCGTTTCCCCTGATTTGATGACCTTGGCCAAGAGCATGGGCGGTGGTACCACCCTGTCCGCGGTAGTGGGGCGTAGCGCCATCATGGACGCGCCCAATCCCGGCGGCTTGGGCGGAACCTATGCGGGTCATCCCTTGGCTATTGCTGCCGCGCATGCGGTGCTCGACGTCATGGCCGAAGAACAATTACCGGCACGTGCCCAGGTTTTGGGTGAACGTTTGGTGGCACATCTCCACCAAGCCAAAGCCGCCAATGCCTGCATCGGCGATGTGCGCGCCCTAGGCGCTATGGTCGCTTGCGATTTGGTCAATCCCACGACCGGCGCACCCGATGCCGATAAGGCCAAGCAAGTGCAGCAAGCAGCCCTGAAAAAAGGACTGCTTTTATTGACCTGCGGCGTCTATGGCAACGTGCTGCGCTTTTTGTTCCCGCTGACGATTGAAGACGAGGTATTCGATGAAGGACTGGACATACTGGCGCAGGTACTGGCCTGATTCAAGGGCGGGGTGCTTATGGCAGATATGTCTTTAGACGAACGGGTGCGTGCACTGCAAGCGCAAGGCATCCATTCCGTTTTGGCCCAGTTTTGCGATATCCACGGAGTGGCCAAAGGAAAGCTGGTGCCGCTGGACAATTTGCAAGAATGGGTGGAGCAAGGCGCCGGTTTTGCCGGGCCCAGCATTTGGGGCACCGGTCTGCCGCGCCACGGAGCCCGTAGCGAATACTACGGCCGCGTGCAGTTAGAGAGTCTGCGCCCCTTGCCTTTCATGCCGGGCGTAGCGCACGCCGTATGCGATGGCTTTGCCGGCGGCCAGCCGCTTGCGACCTGCTCACGCCAAGTGCTCAAAGCCGCCACCGATGCCTTAGCCCGACGCGGCTGGACGCTGTGGGTGGGCATAGAGCCTGAGTTTTTTCTGTTGCGCCAGGATGCCGCGGGCCAGTGGACGCTGGCCGATGCGCAAGACACGTTGCCCAAGCCGTCCTATGACCTCAAAGCCATGCACCGCAACTACGCGTTTTTAGACGATATGCGCGTGGCACTGGGCGCTTTGGGTTTTCGCTTGCAGCAGATGGACCATGAAGATGCTTGCGGCCAGTATGAAATCAACTATGCGCACGACCATGCGCTGGCTGCTGCTGACCGCTATATGCTGTTTAAGCTCACTGCCCATGCGATTGCGCAGCGCCACGGCCAGGTATTTAGCAGCATGCCCAAACCGCTGGCGCATGCACCGGGCAGTGGTTTGCATTTCCACATCAGCATCACCGATGCACAGGGTAGGGCGGTGTTTGCCGATACGGCAGGCAGTCTGGGCCTGAGCCCTTTGGGGCACCAGTTTGCAGCGGGCTTGTTGCACCATGCTGACGCATTGGCAGCGCTGTGCGCGCCTACTGTCAATAGTTACAAGCGCCTGGCCAGCAGCCCAAGCGCATCGGGCACCACCTGGTCGCCGGTGTGGAAGGCCTATGGCGACAACAACCGCACCTGTTTGCTGCGCACCGTGGCAGGGCGCATGGAGTGGCGTTTGCCCGACCCGTCTTGCAATATTTATGCAGCTCTGGCTGGGGTACTGCAGGCAGGCTTGCACGGCATTGACAGTGCCATGGCGGCACCAGAGCCTTGTAACGAAGACCTGTACATCCGCCAGGCAAGCGGGCAGCCCATGCCACCTCGCCTACCAAAAAACCTGGACGAGGCTATCGATGCGCTGCAAGCGGACGGCGTGTTGCGTGCTGCCCTGGGCGATGCCTTTTGTGACCAGTGGATCGCCCTCAAGCGCGCTGAGTGGGACGAATACGCCCAGCACGTCAGCGCATGGGAAATGCAGCTCTACGCCGACGCCTTCTAAGGTCGCACTGCCGTCCTGGTGCGGCGCTTTCACGAATCAAGTATTGATTCCGTAGTGTGAAAAATCGGGCTTCAACAGCCTGCGCTTTAATTCCACATTAAGAAATAATAAATATCCATGGTGAAAAATTATTCGCAAGTCATTGATTTTATTAGAAAAATAATTAGTCTTATATAAGACATAAGATTGGTTTCATGTCTTATATAAGACTTAGAATTGCGGCACTGCACCATGCGCCACTGTAGCCTGGGCACCGATTAACCACAAGGAGTATTTATGCCGCAATCACTCAATGCACAACTAAGCCGCGAACAACAAGTCGCACAACTGGAAAAAGACTGGGCGACCAACCCGCGCTGGAAAGGTATCAAGCGCGGTTACTCTGCCGCGGATGTCGTGCGCCTGCGCGGCTCCTTCCAGGTCGAGCACACCTTGGCGCGCCGGGGCGCCGAAAAACTGTGGGACTTGCTGCACGACGAGCCCTATGTCAATTGCCTTGGCGCGCTGACCGGCGGCCAGGCCATGCAACAAGTCAAGGCCGGCGTCAAAGCCATCTACTTGTCCGGCTGGCAAGTCGCTGCCGACAGCAATGAATACTCCGCCATGTACCCTGACCAATCGCTCTACCCGGTGGACTCGGTGCCAAAAGTGGTGGAGCGCATTAACAACTCCTTTACCCGCGCCGACGAGATCCAATGGTCCAAAGGCGTAGGCCCTGGGGACAAAGGCTATATCGACTACCACGCGCCCATCGTTGCCGATGCGGAAGCTGGCTTTGGCGGCGTACTCAATGCCTATGAATTGATGAAAGCCATGATCCGTTCGGGCGCGGGCGGCGTGCATTTTGAAGACCAATTGGCCTCGGTCAAAAAATGCGGCCACATGGGCGGCAAAGTGCTGGTGCCCACCACCGAAGCGGTGCAAAAACTCAAAGCCGCGCGCATGGCTGCGGATGTGTATGGCGTACCCACTTTGGTGATCGCCCGTACCGACGCCGAAGCCGCCGATCTGGTGACCAGCGACTTTGACCCGATCGACCAACCGTTCCTCACGGGTGAGCGTACCTCCGAAGGTTTTTACAAAACCCGCAAAGGCATGGACCAGGCCGTGGCCCGTTCAGTGGCCTATGCCGAGTATGCCGATTTGGTGTGGTGCGAAACCGGCACGCCGGACCTGGACTTTGCACGTAAATACGCCGAAGCCGTGCACGCCAAACACCCCGGCAAGATGCTGGCATACAACTGCTCGCCGTCCTTCAAC
>CANKNK010000288.1 GCA_947483455.1 Comamonadaceae bacterium
AATTTGGCGCCCTGCCGGGTCGCGATGGCAGTGATTTTGTCACCGCGCCGGAGATCAGCCCGCTGTTTGGTTACACCCTGGCCAAGCAAGTAGCGCAGGCCCTAGCCCATACCGATACCACCGAGGTTTGGGAGTTTGGCGCGGGCAGCGGCGCGCTGGCAGAACAATTACTGAGTGCATTGGCGCAAACAGGTGTGCGGCTTACCCGTTACACCATCGTTGATGTATCGGCCGCGCTGACGCAGCGCCAACAACAGCGCCTGGCGCGCTTTGGGGACCTGGTGCACTGGGCACAGACCTGGCCGACCCATATAGACGGTGTGGTAGTTGGCAATGAAGTGCTCGATGCCATGCCGGTGCAACTGCTGGCGCGCCGCCACGGCACATGGTGGGAGCGGGGTGTCTGCATCGCCAAGCCCGAGGAAGCAACAGCGGCGCAAGGCAGTGCCTTCGCTTGGCAGGACCGGCCGACTGCCTTACGCCCTCCGGTCGAGCCCGAGGGCGCGCACGATTACCTGAGCGAAATACATCCGCAAGCGCAAGCCTTTGTCCGCTCCCTGGCGCAGCGTTTGCGCACGGGCTGCGCATTTTTCATCGACTATGGCTTTAGCGAAGCCGAGTATTACCACCCGCAACGCGCCGGTGGCACAGTAATGTGCCACCGCGCACACCAAAGCGATAGTGACCCGCTGAGCCTGGTAGGTCACAAAGACATCACCGCCCATGTCAACTTCAGCGCTATCGCGCTGGCAGCGCAGGACGCCGGCATGGAAGTCCTGGGCTACACCAGCCAGGCGCATTTCTTGATGAACTGCGGCATCGTGGACTTGATGCAAGCGGCGGCTTTGCCCGTGCGGGTGGCGGCACAGACGCTCATACTGGAACATGAAATGGGCGAACTTTTCAAAGTGCTAGCGCTGGGTCCAGGATCTCCCTGGACGCCCTTGGGCTTTGCGCGCGGCGACCGCATGCACTATTTGTGAATCCGCCAAGCCCCGCGCGGTCGACGCGCGCCGCGCCACGGCCCATCCGCCCTCACACCCGCCAGGCGGCCAGCGCATACCCCGGTAACCCGCCGGTAACGCCGCTGCGGGCGGGGCGTTAGCATTAGCATTAGCGGCCGTAACCCTTTATTGCCTACGTTCATGGATCAGCCAACGCCCGGTTTTCAACTCCGCTTTCCCACAGGCATGGCGCCGGTCGCTTGCGTCGATATTGGCGGAACCAAGGTCGCGCTCACCATCGCCGATGCCAGCGGCATTCGCGGCAAATGGTCGGAGCCCACCGCCAAAGTCGGCGCATCGGACGCGCTGGCGCAGCAAGTGATCCGCATGATCGAACAAGGCTGCGCCCAATGCGGAATTACCAAAGAGGCCTTGGGCACCGTCGGCGTCGTTTCCTGCGGGCCTTTTGTATTGCAAGACGGCATGGTGGAGTTGGCGGCGCCCAATATTTGCGGCGGCATCGCCGGCACCGCGCGGGGCCTGCCCAATGACTGGACCACGGCGCTGCTGGAAGCGCCGCTGCGCCACACCTTCGCCAAAGTGCGGGTGGAAAACGACGGTGTGGGGGCGCTGGAGGCGGAACGCCGCTGGGGCGCACTGCAAGGACTGGACCATTGCGCTTATGTGACCTGGAGCACCGGTATCGGCGTGGGGGTGTGCGTGGACGGGCGCGCCTTGCGCGGCAAAAATGGCAATGCTGGCCATTGGGGCCACAGCTTTGTCAGCGATAACCGCGACGCCTTGTGCGGCTGCGGCAATATTGGCGATGTGGAGGCTTTGA
This sequence comes from Comamonadaceae bacterium, assembly GCA_947483455.1. Classification (GTDB taxonomy): domain Bacteria; phylum Pseudomonadota; class Gammaproteobacteria; order Burkholderiales; family Burkholderiaceae_C; genus Allorhodoferax. The sequence continues at coordinate 1,786 of CANKNK010000288.1, forward strand.
TTGCCGGTAACGCGATGGCACGGCGCTTTGCAGGACTTGGTTTTAGCGATGCGGTGCAATTGTTTGCGGCAGCGCGCCAGGGCCGGGCCGACGCGCTGGAAATTGTCGATGGGCTTTGCTATGTCATGGGCCGCCTGCTGTTCAACCTGATGGCCACGCTCGATGTGCAGCGCATTAGCATGGGCGGCTCGGTGTTCTGGCACCAGCAGGACTTGTTACTACCGCGACTGCGTGCCCAGATTGGCAGCAAACTGCCCGCATTGACCAGCGGCGTGGAAATCGTGCCGGCCGGCCTGGGTGAGTCCGTCGGCGACTATGCCGCGCTGGCGCTGGTTTTGTAAACCGAACGCTTGCTTAGACACGATAGCTGCAGCGGAGCTTCAAAACCCTTTTTTATTCCTAGCGCGGCATTTCTCGCTGCGCGCCGGTAGAGCAAACCATTCCCTCGTGCCTTAGGGTGCAGGCCTGGCTTCTTCAAGCGCCGAATCCGTAGCCGCGTCCCACTGGGCTATCGCGACCTCCCGGGCTTTTGCTAGCGCCTGCCCCACCGCCGGGCCTTGCGCGCCTGCCTGCATAGCGGCTTGGGCGATAGCGCTGCTGTCAATCGCCAAGGCGGCCTGCAATGCGTCCATCAGGCGCTGGCCTTGGCTATACGCGTCATCTTCGCGGCCCAGACGTCCACGCGCATCGCAGGCGCAGGCCTGCACGATTTGCGCAAACCGCGCGGGCTTGCGAAAGGCATCGCAGCGCTCTAGCAAACGCAGCGTCGCGGCCGCGCCCAGGCTGGCGCTGCGGTGGATATTGCCGTGTTCGCGTGCCACCACCTCGGCCAACTCCGCGCAGGCCTGGGGCACGCGCAAGCGCTGGCAGAGCGTGCGCAAAAGCTTGACGCTGCGCATTTCATGGCCGATATGGCGCGGCCATTGTTCGGCAGGCGTGGTGGCTTTGCCCAAGTCGTGCACCAGGCAGGCAAAGCGCACCTCCAGGGGAGCTTGCGCGCGCGCGGCTGCGTCAAGCACCATACCCAGATGAATGCCGGTATCGATTTCCGGATGGTGCGCTGCCGGTTGCGGCACGCCCCACAGTGCATCGACCTCGGGCAGCAGTACTGCCAACGCAGCGCAGTCGCGCAAGGTCGTCAGCATGCGCGAGGGCTGCGCTTCCATCAGCCCTTTGGCCAGTTCCTGCCAGACGCGCTCGGCCACCAAGTGCTGCACTTCGCCCGCTTGCACCATGTCCTGCATGAGTTGCACGGTTGCGCTGGAAACTGAGAACTGCGCAAAGCGTGCAGCAAAACGCGCCAGGCGCAATATGCGCACCGGGTCTTCGCGAAATGCATCGGTGCAATGGCGCAGCACTCCATGGGCCAGGTCTTGCGCGCCGCCGTAGGGGTCGATGATGTCCGCTGCGCTGCAAGTGCCGTCTGGGCGCACCGCCGCAGCGGGCACGGCCATGGCGTTGATGCTGAGGTCGCGGCGCGCCAGATCCTCTTCCAAAGTCACTGCGGGGTCGGCGTGGATGGCAAAACCCCGGTAGCCCGGCGCGGTTTTGCGTTCGGTACGCGCCAGTGCATATTCTTCTTTACTGTGGGGATGCAAAAACACCGG
>CANKNK010000289.1 GCA_947483455.1 Comamonadaceae bacterium
AGCGCGCAACCTTGCGCGTCCCAATAGGACTGCAAAGTCAAAATAATTTGCTGGAATGTCAACATGCGATGGATGCGGCGCAGCACGCGCGCCTTGGGTTGGGCTGCTTAGCAAGTTTTGCAGCGTAAGTTGGCAATTTTACGGGCCATTGATGCAAACGCTGTGGCGCAAGATAGGCCCTGTGCGCTAGGGCCTGGGCGGCGCTTGCATCAGCATGGCACCAGCGGCGCCAATATGCGGCAAAAAGCGCTCTTGTGGCACGGGATACCGTTGGCGCCTCAGTCCTGGCGCCTGCGTGACCATGCGGTCCAACACAGGGCTGCTATTCCCATCAGCCAAAGCGGCCACAAACCCCAGCGCGCTGCCCATAGGGCAAATGGCGTGAGCCCCGCGCGGCCTTGCACTTGCCCTTGCAATACGCCCGCCTTGCCATACGGTAATTGCGCTTGCACCACTCCGGTGTGCGCGATGACGGCGGTGGCGCCGGTATTGGTGGCACGCAGTACCGGTAAGGCAAATTCCAAAGCCCGCATACGCGCGATGCTGAGGTGCTGGTCGATGGCCAAACCATCACCAAACCAGGCCAGGTTGCTCACATTGACCAGTGCCGTAGGGGCACTGGCCGCATCCATAAAGCGCGTCGCCAGCTCCTCGCCAAACAAATCTTCGTAGCAAATATGCACCGCCAGCCTTTGTCCGCCCATGGGAAACGAGGCCTGACCCAAGGGGCCACGGTTGAAGTCCCCCAAAGGGATGTGCATCAAGTTGGTAAACCAGCGAAACAGGGGCGGTATAAATTCGCCGAAGGGCACCAGATGGTGCTTGTCATAGCGCTGTATTGGGGCCTGGCCGGGCATCAGGCCGATGGCAGAGTTGGTGTAGCCCTGCTGGTTGTCGCCCAGCGGAATCCCGAAGATGGCCGCATGGCCACGCTCGCGCAAGCCGGTGCTCAGGCGCTCCCAATAGCCCTCTGGCAAGTCCTGTGGGAGCAGGGGAACTGCGGTTTCAGGTGCGACCACCAGATCCGTACCCGCACCAAGCAACTGTGCTTCGTACCACTTAAGCGCCTGGGGCACTCCACTGGACTGCTCAAATTTTTCATCCTGTGCGATACCGCCTTGTAACAGTGTCACGCTAAAGCTACCCGCATCACGCGTCCATTGGTTCCAGGCCGCTGGAAGTAAAAGGGGCGCGATTAGCAAGGTCAAGGCCGTTAACAAAGCCGCCGTGCCCGAAGGTCGCACGCCACCGGGCGCGCGTCGGCCCATGGCGCGCAGGGATGCCTGGGCCAGGGCCATGCCAATGAACGCGGCCACGGCGCCAATGCCGTAGGAGCCCAACCAAGGCGCAAAGAATGCCAATGGGCCATCGACATGGGCATAACCACCCGCACCCCAACCAAAGCCGGTCAGCCAGGTGCCCCGCGCCAGCTCGGCCATCATCCACAGCAATCCAAATACAAGCGCGCCGGAAAAAGTACCGCGATGCGCCAGGCGCCACCATAAGCCAGCAGCAACCGCAAAGTAAAGGGCCAAGGCGCCCGCTAAAAGCCACTCGGCGAGCGCCGCCAAAGGCGCAGGCATGCCACCATAGGTGTGCATTGCGGTAAATAACCAGCCAAAGGTGCAGCCTAAGTACACGGTGGTGAACACCCAGGCGCGCTGTGCGGCTTGGCGTACTGAACTGGCGGCCAGCAAAGCATGGGCCAAAAGCGCCATGGACAGCAATTGCAGCGCCCATTGCGGCTGGCCGTAGTCCAGCAGCCCATGCAAAGGCCAGGCGACACCGGCTGCGTGCAGCAGGCCCGCCAACAAGGGCATAGCAAGCTGCGCAAGCAGTCGCATCACGGGGTGGGCGGGGCGCTCAGCGGTGACACTTTGAACCAGCGCACCGCACCGCCGCGCGTATGCAGCACGACGAACTGCAAACCCAACATGGTGTGGCGCTCGCCGCGCTGGGGCACATGGCCCATTTCGTGGGCTACGAGGCCGCCTATGGTGTCAAAGTCGCCAGCGTCTTCCCGCGACAGCAGGTCCACGCCAAACGCGCTGCTGACGCGTTCTAGGGTGGCGTCACCGTTCACGCGAAAGCTTCGGTCGGGTAGCGCGAACACATCGCCCTCGTCGTCGTCGATATCGAATTCGTCCTCGATCTCGCCGACGATTTGTTCCAACACGTCCTCGATGGTGATCAGTCCTGCCACCCGACCAAACTCGTCGATCACGATGGCCAGGTGGTTGCGATTGCCTTTGAAGTCGCGCAGCAAATCGTTCAAACCCTTGGTCTCTGGCACAAACACTGCGGGGCGCAAGAGCGCACGGATATTGAGCTCGGGGGCGCGCTGGAGTTTGAGCAAATCCTTGGCCATCAGGATGCCAATGATGTTTTCGCGCTCGCCCTCAAATACCGGAAAGCGCGAGTGCGCGGTGTCGATGACGGCGTGCAGCAGTTCGTCCATGGGCGACTGGATATCTAGCAAGTCCATGCGCGTGGCCGCCACCATGACGTCGCCGGCCGTCATATCGGCCATGCGGATCACGCCCTCGAGCATGGCGCGCGACTGGGCGCCTATGATTTTGTTGTCCTCGGCCTCGGCCAGGGTCTCCATCAGTTCTTCAGCCGAGTCGGGGCCGGGGTGCAGAAACTCTGCCAGGCGCTGCAGAAAAGTCCGCTTGTCTTCTTTGTCGTGGGAATGCGCGGGGTGGGGGTCGGACACTGGCGTGGGGCAAAGCTGCCGTTTTTGCGAAGCCTCTAGGATAGCCCATTGCCAAGGCATCAGCACCTAGCGCCAAAGGCGCGACTAAACCCTAGGAGCCTGAGCTACCGCTGGCGTCTCGAATGGCCTGGCGCGTTTCCTGGATGCCCGCGAGCAAAGCCCAAAAATGCCGGGCCTGCGTTTTCAACTGGTAATCGGTATCCGCAATCTGCGCATCGACCGCTTCGTGCCAATGCGATTGCAAGGTTGGCGAAGACAGACTGAGGTAAGCCTCGGACTCCGAACCTAGGCGCTCCACGGTGGCGCCTGCACGCTGCGCAATGTGCAGCATGGCGGTGTTTTCGCTCAGCGCATGGATGAACATCAGAGAAATATGGTCGTTGCGGGCATGCAGCACCGCCCGTGCGAAAAGCTCGGTACCAAAGCCCCGCCCGCGCCAGGCGGGCAGTACCGACACGCCGAACTCAGCGCAGCTAGCAGCCTTCGGATCGTGGATATAGGCCAGATGCGCCATAGCAATCAGGCAGAGTTTGCGGTTGTAAATGCCAAACACCCGGTCACGCCCGAAGTCGAGGTGGGCAACATAGTGTTCGATTTGTGCGTTCTGCGCCGCATAGCCAAAGCGCAGGTAACGGTCCGTACCGTC
>CANKNK010000290.1 GCA_947483455.1 Comamonadaceae bacterium
CCAGTTGCTTGCACAGGCGCTTGACGGCGCTGAGCTGGTCTTGTGTGTCCAAAATCTGAAAGGTCTGGGGCAAGGCGGCGGTTTTGAAATGCGCGCGCAAAAAACGGTTGCACAGGCCGTGGAAAGTGCCTATCCACATGCCGCGTACTGAAATCGGCAGCATGGCGCTAAGGCGGGCCACCATCTCTTTGGCGGCTTTGTTCGTAAATGTGACCGCCAGAATGCCGCCCGGGCTGATATGGCCTTCTTGCAAGAGCCAGGCGATGCGCGTAGTGAGCACCCGGGTTTTACCGGAACCGGCCCCGGCCAGGATCAGCGCATGCTCGGGGGGCAGCGTGACAGCGGCGCGCTGTTCGGGGTTGAGGCTGTCAAGCAAGGGGGAGGACGCGGAGCTGGCAGAAAACATGCCCGATTGTAGGAAGCCCAATGCGTCAGCGTCTGCGCGTAAAATCAATCACCGGGCCCAAGCATTTAGCGTCCGGTATTTTTTTGCCGGACCCAATCCAAGCGCCTATTTGACGAATGCAACTTTTGGAGCTTGGCTGATGGATATTTTTGACTACGAGAACATATTGCTGCTGCCCCGCAAATGCCGGGTGGAGAGCCGGTCGGAATGTGACACCAGCGTAGCGCTGGGCGCGCGCAGCTTTCGCATGCCGGTGGTCCCGGCCAATATGAAGACGGTGGTGGACGAAAGCATTTGCGTCTGGCTGGCGCAAAACGGCTACTTCTATGTCATGCACCGCTTTGACCTGGACAATGTCCGCTTCACCCAAGATATGCGCGCCAAGGGGCTGTACGCCTCTATTTCGCTAGGCGTCAAGCAAGCCGATTACCAGACCGTGGACCGGCTACGCGAATTGGGCCTCACGCCCGATTACATCACCATCGACATCGCCCACGGCCACGCCGACAGCGTGAAGAACATGATTGGCTATATCAAGCAACACTTGCCTGCGAGCTTTGTGATCGCCGGCAATGTGGGCACGCCCGAGGCAGTGATTGACCTGGAAAATTGGGGTGCGGATGCGACCAAGGTCGGCATCGGGCCGGGCAAGGTGTGCATTACCAAACTCAAAACCGGCTTTGGCACCGGCGGCTGGCAACTGAGCGCGCTCAAGTGGTGCGCCCGCGTGGCGACCAAGCCCATCATCGCCGACGGCGGTATTCGGGACCATGGTGACATCGCCAAAAGCATACGCTTTGGCGCATCGATGGTGATGATAGGGTCCTTGTTTGCAGGCCATGAAGAGTCCCCCGGCCAAACGGTGGAGGTCGATGGCAAGCTGTACAAAGAGTATTACGGCTCGGCCAGCGACTTCAACAAAGGCGAGTACAAACACGTCGAAGGCAAGCGCATCCTTGAGGCGATCAAAGGCCCGCTGCGCAACACCCTGGTGGAAATGGAGCAGGACTTGCAAAGCTCTATTAGCTATGCCGGTGGCAAAAAACTCGTGGATATCCGCAAAGTCAATTACGTGACCTTAGGCGGCGACAACGCGGGCGAACATTTGTTGATGTAAGCAAGGAGCAGAACATGCGCATTGCATTTTTGGGATTGGGATTGATGGGCGTGCCCATGGCTTCGCGTCTGTGCCGCGCGGGTTTAGAGGTCCATGTGTGGAACCGAACGGCTGAAAAAACCGCACCGTTGGTCGCCTTGGGCGCGCATGCGCATGCCAACGCGACCGATGCTGTTCGTCATGCGGACCTGACCATCACCATGCTGGAGCATGGTGGCATTGTGGAGCTGGTCTTGTTTGAGCAAGGTGTGGCGCAAGCCCTGCAAAGTGGCAGCTTGCTGGTGGACATGTCCTCGATCGCACCCGATCAAGCGCGCAGCCACGCAACCCGCCTCCATGCCCTGGGCGTGCGCTACCTGGATGCCCCTGTGTCCGGTGGCACCCTGGGCGCCGAGCAAGGTACGCTGGCCATCATGGCCGGTGGCGCTGAGGCCGACTTGCACGAAGCGCAAAGCGCGTTGCACCATCTGGGCAAGTCCACACTGGTAGGTCAGCACGGCTGCGGCCAATTAGCCAAGTTGGCCAATCAAATGATTGTGGGCATCACCATTGGCGCGGTGGCCGAAGCTTTGCTGCTCTGCGCCAAAGGCGGTGCGGACATGGCCAAGGTGAAAGAAGCGATCAGCGGTGGTTTTGCCGATAGTCGTATTCTGCAAGTGCATGGCCAGCGCATGGTGGAGCGCGATTTCGCGCCGCGCGGACGCATCAGCGTGCAACTCAAAGACATGCGCAACGCGCTGGATACCGGCAAGCAACTAGGCTTTGACGCGCCCATAACGCAACTCCTGGAACAGCTCTACGCCCAGGCCCACGACAACGGTCTGGCCGGGATGGACCAAGCTGCGCTGTTTGCCGAGTTGGCGCGGCGCAATGGCATGCGCTAAATTAGGTGTTTAGCTTCCAAGGCCTGAATTCAAAGGCCAGGCTGAAGGACTGGCTCTTCGACGTTGGGGGGCGCGCAGGGATGCGGCGTTGAATAGGTGCCCCATGCATGCCTTGTTCCATGGGCCCGCCAAATGGCACACCAAAAAAAACCCCTCTCGGGGTTTTTTTGGCCCAGCTAGGCGCCGCCGAAGGGTGGCCCGCTAGGCGTCAAGGCTTTTAACCCGCAGGGCGCGCAGGACGCTTTTTCGCATCACGCGGCACGAACACTTTGCCACCGTTGCCGGGTTTGGCAAAGCCCGCAGGCTTGCCCGCTGCTGGCTTCCTGGGTGCGAAGTCTGCGCGCGGCGCAAAATCCTTGCGCGGGGCAAAGTCTGCACGTGGGGCGCCAGCATCAGCACGCGGTGCGAAATCACGGCGTGGCGCGAAGTCGCCACGGGGTGCGCCAGCGTCAGCGCGGGGCGCAAATTCGCGACGCGGGGCAAAGTCGCCGCGCGGAGCGCCTTGACCGGCAAAGCGGTCATTAAAGCCGCCTTTGCGCTCGTAGCTAAAGCCTTCGCGGGCCGCGCCGCGAAATTCGCGGGTACCGGCATCGGCAAAACCGCTACGGCGGTCGCCGCCACCAAAGCCGCCTTCACGCGGACCGGCAAAGCCACGGCCCGGGCCGCGGGCATCACGGCCACCACCACCATTGCGCGCGGCAAAGCCAGGGCGTGGCGCTTCGGGAATGCGTTGCTTGGGCTCCAGACCAGCCACCACTTCCGCCTTGATGGGCTGGCGTGTGTAGGCCTCAATGTCAAAAATCTTGCGACGGTCACGCAGTTCGGCAAACGTGATGGCCAGGCCATCGCGCCCTGCCCGGCCGGTACGGCCAATGCGGTGGGTGTAGTCCTCGGCCTTCATGGGCAGGCCAAAGTTAAATACATGGGTAATCGTCGGCACGTCAATCCCGCGCG
>CANKNK010000291.1 GCA_947483455.1 Comamonadaceae bacterium
GCTTTGCGCAAGCGCGTGCAAATGGTGTTCCAAAACCCCTATGCCTCACTCAATCCGCGCCAGCGAATAGGCCAAATACTGCAAGGCCCCTTGCAAATCAATACCGACTTGCGCCCGCAGGCCCAGCGCGCGCGGGCCGCGCAAATGCTAGAGCGGGTGGGCTTGCGGCCCGAACACATTGACCGCTACCCGCACATGTTCTCGGGAGGCCAGCGCCAGCGTATCGCTATTGCGCGCGCGCTGATGCTCAGCCCGGCGCTGCTGGTAGCCGACGAGCCGGTATCGGCGTTGGACGTGTCCATTCAAGCCCAAATTCTCAACTTGCTAGCCGACTTACAAGACACGCTGGGTCTGGCCTATTTGTTCATTTCGCACGACTTAGGCGTGGTTCGCCATATCGCCCACGATGTTCTGGTGATGTACCTCGGACACACGATGGAGCAGGGTGATAAAAACACGATTTTCGAACGACCGCTGCACCCGTATACGCGAGCCCTGCTGGGCTCTACGCCCACGCTGCGCCGTCGCGCACCTGGCGTTAAGCCCATGGTTTTGCAAGGCGAGTTGCCCTCACCGCTCGCGCCGCCTAGCGGCTGCGTTTTTTCCACACGCTGCCCGTATGCCGGGCCCCGATGCCATCAGGAACGCCCCCTTTTACAAGCGTTCCATGGTAGGCTGATTGCCTGTCACGAAGCCGCCAAACTGGCGGATCCTGCAGCAGTTGCCGGTAACGGCATCCATTAACCCAAGGAGATTGAACATTATGCGAAGCGATGTACCCCATAAGCCAAACAAACGATCAACAAGCTGGGCAGCAATATGCGCGCTTGCTGCCTGTGCGCTCATCGCCAGCGCCGGCGCATCCGCCAAAACCTTGGTGTACTGCTCTGAAGGCAGCCCTGAAAATTTTTATCCCGGCATCAACACTACCGGCACCTCGTTTGACGTCAGTGAACAAATTTACGACGGGCTGGTCGGCTTTGAACGCGGTGGCACCTCCGTCGTTCCAGCGCTGGCCGAAAAATGGACTGTATCCAAAGACGGTTTGGAGTACCTCTTCCAATTGCGTAAGGGCGTGAAATGGCACAGCAATAAATACTTCCAACCCACACGCGATTTCAACGCCGACGATGTCATCTTCATGATCGAGCGTCAATGGAAAGAAAACCACCCCTATTTCAAAGTCACCAGCCCTAACCACTCCTACTTTGGCGACATGGGCATGCCCAAGCTGCTCAAGTCGGTGGACAAAGTGGATGAGCACACCGTCAAAATCGTACTTAGCCGCCCGGAAGCGCCCTTTCTTGCAGATCTTGCCATGCAATGGGCCGGTATCCAATCCAAAGAATATGCCGACGCTATGCTCAAGGCGGGTACGCCAGAGAGAATCGACCAAGAGCCTATAGGAACCGGCCCGTTCTCCATGGTGCAGTACCAGAAAGACGCCATCATCCGCTTTAAAGCACACCCCACCTACTGGGCTGGCAAAGCAAAAATAGATGACCTAATTTTCTCCATCACACCCGATGCATCGGTGCGCTGGGCCAAAGTGCAAAAGGCCGAATGCCATGTCATGCCTTACCCCAACCCGGCCGACCTAGACAGCATCCGCAAAGATGCCAATGTGCAAGTGCTAGAGCAAGCGGGCCTGAACGTCGGCTACCTGGCCTACAACACCACCAAGAAACCGTTTGACGATGTGCGCGTGCGCAAAGCCATCAACATGGCCATCGACAAAAACGCCATTATTTCTGCCGTTTATTTAAGTACCGGCGTAGCAGCGGTCAACCCCATTCCGCCTAGCATGTGGTCGTATAACAAAGCCATCAAGGACGACCCCTTCAACCCGGCTGAGGCGAAAAAGCTGCTGGCGGCAGCCGGTTACCCTAACGGCTTTAGCACCGACTTATGGGCGATGCCAGTTCAGCGCCCCTACAACCCGAATGCCAAGCGCATCGCCGAATTAATGCAGGCCGATCTGGTGAAAATTGGCGTTACGGCCGAAATCAAGAGTTTTGAATGGGGCGAGTACCGCAAACGCATGCAAGCCGGCGAACACCAGATGGGCATGCTGGGATGGACCGGCGACAACGGCGACCCGGACAACTTCCTAGACACATTGCTGGGCTGCGATTCGGCCAAAACCAACGGCTCCAATGTCGCCAAATTTTGCTACCAGCCTTATGAGGATATCGTGAGCAAAGCCAAAGTCGTTACCGGCGTGGCAGAGCGCACCAAGCTCTATGAGCAAGCCCAGGTGATCTTCAAAGAGCAGGCGCCTTGGTTCACCATCGCCCATGCCGTGCAGCTCAAGCCAGTGCGCAAAGAAGTGATCGACTTCAAACTCAGCCCCTTTGGTCGCCACACTTTCTATGGGGTGGACATCCGATAAGTGCGAACAGCTTGCATGGAAACGCGCCTTTTGGGCGCGTTTCCATAGCTTGAAAATACGGTAATGCGCATGAAAAAAGCCATCAATCTTGCGACTGATGGCTTTTGTATTTGGCGGAGTGGACGTCTACTCAGGGCTAGGTTAGGTCTTGAGCCTCCTTGACAAGTCTAGACACTTCTTGGCTACACGTCCTTCTCCCGTCCATCGGGGAAAAGCGGCAATAAGTACTTCAAATCTGTACTTGCAAAGCTCAAGACCTTACCGTACTTGGTAACACCCTCCAAGGCTAATCAACCACATCCCGTGGGGAAAGCTGGGGGAATACGAAAGGGTCTTTATGAGCAACGCATTTTCCGATAGCTTTATCCGCAACATTAAAACCGTTGGCAGATACACCGATGCCGCCACCCAAGGGCTTAACCTGCAAGTCAAAGCCAATGGCAGTAAATACTGGGCCTTGCGCTTCCTGTTTCAGGATAAGCGGTATGACCTTAGCCTCGGCAGCTACCCGAACGTCAGTCTGAAGGAGGCCCGAGTCCGGGCTACATCCGCACGCGCCCAACTGAACGCAGGCCAACGTCCCGAGCCGACTTGGAAGCCGCAACCCGTAAACAAAGAGCAGCAACAGCCCAAAGTCCCATCCAAGGTCACCTTCAGTCAGTACGCCGCCGACTGCATCACGTCAAAGCGGGCTGAGTGGAAAAATGCCAAGCACGCCGAACAGTGGTCGTCCACGGTTGAGATGTACGCCAACCCCCTGATAGGAGGCAAGCCGATCGACGCTGTGGACATGGAAGACATTCTAAATATTCTCACCCCTATTTGGACAACCAAGACTGTTACGGCTACCCGCCTGCGAGGTCGGTTGGAGTGGATACTTGCATCAGCCACCACAAGAGGTCTGCGAACGGGGGTCAATCCCGCTAGTTGGAAGGGGCTACTGGAAACTGTTCTGCCC
>CANKNK010000292.1 GCA_947483455.1 Comamonadaceae bacterium
ATGATGGCGTACAGATCAGGAATCTGAACTTGGCCATCCCACACTAAGGCGAAGTCTTTTTTCTCTTTCACGTTGGCATCGACGATACGGCCATGCCATGTATGGGTCATCACGACTTCGCCCGAGGCCAAAAGCTGCGGAGGCTGCGCACCAGCCGTCCACCAAACAATGCTGCTCTTGATGGTGTCCAATTTCTTGAAGGCACGATCTACACCGGCCGGTGTTGCCAGTACTTTGTAAACATCGCCCACGGCCACACCGTCCGCCATCAAAGCCCACTCCAAGGTCACGCTGGGGTCTTTTTTCAGGCCGCGCTTGCCGGGGAACTTGGCGACGTTGAAGAAATCATCCAGTACCTTGGGACCATTGGCGCCGTACTTGGCTTTGTCGTAGGCCACCACGTTGGAATACACGATCACGCCGATGGCGCAAGGCAGGATCATGCCGGGGATAAAGTCTTTAGCTGCAGGCACGCCGTCAGCGCCGGGTGGCAATTTAGCGGGGTCGATTCTCTCGAGCAGGCCTTCTTCGCAGCCTTTGAGCGCTTCAGCAGCTTCCAAATCGACCACGTCCCATTTCACATTACCCGACTTGACCTGGGCGCTGATTTCGCCCAGGGTGCCGCCCCAATCCACCGAAGTGATCTTGGTGCCGGTCTTGGCCGTGTAGGGCTTGTGATAGGCCTCGATTTGGCTCGTGGTGTACGCGCCACCCCAGGAGGCGACCGTAAGCGATTGTTGAGCGGCGCTGATGCCTGGCAGAACGGCAATAGCTGCAGCGCCAACAACTGCCAATGCACTTGAATTTATCCGTTTGAACATGCTGTTCTCCTGTTGTTACAAAAAAGCCGCCCTTACTCACTATCGAGCACACGGCAATCCACAGCACTCCAACCGAGGTTGACGGTGCTGCCGTTGGCCAGTGCGAGATCGCGTCCATCGTTGGGAAGCGTAACGATGAAATCTTCCAGCCCGCATGCCTTCAGGCGCAAACGGGCATATCTGCCTAAATAGGTGATGTCCACTACCGTTGCAGTCACGCGGCTGTCATCGGCCCGGCTTTCGGGGTTCAAGCGCACGCGCTCTGGGCGGATAGACACCAGGGTTGTGGCACCGACTTGGGGCGCTGCCGCCGACTGACCGGTAATGAGCGTGCCATCGGCCAATGTGACCTGGCAGGTATTGCCCGACACGGCGCTCACCTTGCCAGACAAGGTGTTGTTCTCGCCAATGAACTGCGCCACAAAAGCGTTTGCCGGGCGCTCGTACAACTGCGTGGGAATATCTATTTGCTGGATCCGGCCGTTGTGGAACACGGCAATGCGGTCGGACATGGCCAGCGCCTCGGTCTGGTCGTGCGTGACATAGACGATAGTGATGCCCAGGTCACTGTGCAGGCGTTTGATTTCATACTGCAGTTGCTCACGCAGTTGCTTGTCCAGCGCCGACAAGGGCTCGTCCATCAGCACCAGCTTGGGCTCAAACACCAAGGCACGCGCTACCGCCACGCGCTGCTGCTGACCACCCGACATTTGGGCAGGGCGGCGCGACTCCAAGCCTTTGAGGCCCACTTTGTCTAAGGCCGCCATCACGCGGCTGTGCGCCGCGTGGCCAGTAATGCCCCGCACGCTCAAGGGAAAGCCCACGTTCTCGGCCACCGTCATGTGCGGGAACAAGGCATAACTCTGGAAGACCATGCCGATATTGCGGTGCTCGGGCGCAATCCGGTTGATGGGCTTGCCGTCTAAATAGATTTCGCCCGAGGTAGCGGTTTCAAAACCGGCCAGCATCATGAGCGTGGTCGTTTTGCCCGATCCGGAAGGGCCCAGGAGTGTCAGGAACTCGCCCTGTGCAATATCCAGCGTTAGGTCACGCACCACCAGTTGTTTGCCGTCATAGCTTTTTTCTACATGGTCAAAGCGGACAAAGGGTTGCTGCATAAATGTGCGTATTCTGGTGTTACAGGTCAAGCCCTTGAGGTTAGCAAAGATTGGGCCTATGCGCGGATCACATTGTGCTTGGGGCCATAGGGGAAACCCGTAATGTTCTGGTGTCCATCGGCGGTAACCACCAAAATATCGTGCTCGCGGTAGCCGCCTGCCCCAGGCATGCCTTCGGGCAGCATGATCATGGGCTCGATGGAAACCACCATGCCGGGCTCGAGTACGGTGTCTATGTCTTCGCGGAATTCCAGGCCCGCTTCGCGTCCGTAATAGTGCGAGAGCACACCAAAAGAGTGCCCGTAACCAAAGGTGCGGTATTGGAGCAAGTCGTACTCTTCATAAATCTCGTTGAGCGCATGGGCCACGTCGCAGCAGCGCACACCGGGCTTGACCAGCTTTTGGCCTTCCTCGTGCACGCGCACATTGACTTCCCACAAACGCAGCGAGGCCGCATCCACATCGCCGAAAAACAATGTGCGCTCTAGCGCGGTGTAGTAACCCGAAATCATGGAAAAGCAGTTCAGGCTCAGGATGTCGCCGTGCTGTACTTTGCGCGTCGTCACCGGGTTGTGCGCGCCATCGGTATTGATGCCGGACTGGAACCAGGTCCAGGTGTCCATCAGCTCGGTATGCGGGTAGCGCTTGGCAATTTCGCGAACCATGGCCTGGGTCGATGCCAGCGCCACCTCGTGCTCGGGCACTCCGGCATGCACCGCCGCCACCAGGGCCGCGCCACCCACGTCACACACCTGTGCGCCGTTTTTGATAAATTCAATTTCTTCTGCCGACTTGACCATGCGCAGCTTCATCACATCGGCGGCCACATTCGTAAATTCGACCCCCGGCAGCGTGGCGCGGATTTTGTCCATGCGCTCCAAGGGCAAGTGGTCATATTCCAAACCGACGCGGCCTTTGTTGGGCACTTCCTGCGCGATAGCGCGGAAATAATTACCTTGTTGCCAGTCGGTGTAAATCACGGCGCGGTCACACACGCCTTTGCGCCAGGGTTGGCCACCGTCGATATTGGCGGCGATGATGATGCTCTTGTCCTGCGTGACCACCAGTCCATAAAAACGCCCGAAAGAGCAGTACAAAAAGTCGCTGTAGTAATTGATGTTGTGGTAACTGGTGAAGAGCACCGTGTCCACGTTGTTGCGTGCCATCATGGCGCGTAACTTGGCGATGCGATTGGCGTATTCGCCATCCGAAAAGCTGTGGCGAACGCGCTCGCCGTTGTCGATAGAAATCAGGTTAGGCATGGTCATGGTTCATCTCCTTAGGGTTCAGCGGGCCGAGTATGCGGGCAAAGCCCGCTTGGGGACTTTTTGATTACGACAATAATCTGTCTTTAGATGCCATGCCCTGCGCGCGCTTGTCGCGGTCTTTTTGGGGCG
>CANKNK010000293.1 GCA_947483455.1 Comamonadaceae bacterium
CCTTGCTCGCTTTCGGTGCCCACCATGTAGCCGGTGGTGTTCATCAAAAACACCAGCGGAATATCGGCCTGGTCGCACAGCTGAATGAACTGGCCGGCCTTGGTCGCGCCCTTGGCGGTAATCGGGCCGTTATTCCCTAAGATACCCACTTGCATGCCATGGATGCGTGCGCGCCCGCAAATAGTCTGGTTGTCGTATTCGCTTTTGAAGTCTAAGAACTCGCTGCCATCGACGATGCGCGCGATCACTTCGCGGCAGTCATAAGGCTGGCGGTAGTCCACTGGCACCACGCCGCACAATTCTTCGGGGCTGTACAGCGGCGCCTGTACCGGTGCATCGGCAAACTGCGGGCGGTGCTTATTCCAGTCCAGACTGGCCATCACCTCGCGCGCCAGGCGAATGCCATCGGCATCGCTCTCGGCCAAAAACTCGGCGGTGCCGGTGACTTGGGCATGCATCTCGGCACCGCCCAGTTCCTCGTCACCCGCCACCTCGCCAGTGGCCGCTTTGAGCAGCGGCGGTCCGGCGAGGAACACCTTGGCGTTTTTGCGCACCATGATGGTGTAGTCTGACAAGCCCGGCACATAGGCGCCCCCCGCCGTGCTAGACCCATGCACCACGGTAATTTGCGGCACGCCCGCTGCCGACAGCATGGCCTGGTTGGCAAAGGTGGTGCCGCCGTCGATAAAGATTTCGGCCTGGTAGAGCAAATTGGCGCCGCCCGATTCCAGCAGGCTGACGATGGGCAACTTTTGCTTCATCGCAATGTCTTGCATGCGCAGGCTTTTGCGCAAGCCCCAGGGCGTGATGGTGCCGCCTTTGATCGCGCTGTTGGACGCGGTCACCATGGTGCGCACGCCGCAGACATAGCCGATGCCGCAAATACTGTTGCCACCGGCTAGCGAGCCATCTTTATCGTCGTGCTGCTTGTAGCCGGCGAGGGTGGAGATTTCCAGAAAAGGCGTGCCCCGGTCTAGCAACAGGTTGACCCGCTCGCGCGGCATGAGCTGGCCGCGCTTGTGGAACTTGGGCTGTTTTTCAGCCTCGGTGGCGCGTACTTTGTCCTCTACGGTGCGTACGCCTGCCAGGGCTTTGAGCATGTCTTCGCGGTTGCGCACGAAGGCCTCGCCAAGGGTGTCCACTTGGCTCTCTATCACGGGCATGTCTGAACTCCTCGTTATGTGTGGGCGCTGGGCCCTTGGCCGAACGCGCTGTTTGATTGCATCTTATAAGATTCAGGGGTCGTCCGGCCTTTTGCCAACAAGGCTTTGGGCTTGTGCGGCACAGGGTGAAGCTTGCACTGTCGCGCGCAGGACAAGAATGCCCAATGCCCGCTGCTACAACCCCAGCAAAGTGGCAAGCCGCCTAGGGTTTTCCCCCGGATTTTTCAAAGGATGTCCACATGAGCGATATAGCTGTCTATGCCCTAGTCAACCTGGAGGTGAGCGACGCAGGCGCCTACCGCCAGTATGAAAAAGGTTTTTTCCCCATCCTCAAGCGCTTTGGCGGCGAGTTCATCACTTTTGATGACGCGCCTGTGCATCTGGAAGGCATGGCCCCACGCGCAGGGCGCATGATTATTTTCAAATTTCCATCTGAAGATAAAGCACGCGCCTGGTTTGCCGACCCGCAATACCAGGCCTTGTCGGAACACCGCCGTGCCGGTACTAGGTTGCAATTTTTGACCCTGGTGCGCGGACTGCCACCGCGCGCTTGAGGACTGCGCGATGTCTTTATCCAAAGTCTGTTTAGTGATCGGCGCGGGCGATGCCACCGGCGGCGCCGTGGCCCGCCGATTTGCCCGCGAAGGCTATACCGTTTGCGCCACACGCCGAAGCCTGGACAAATTGCAGCCCCTGCTGGCGCAGATCCGCATCGAGGGAGGCCTTGCGCACGGCTTTGGCTCGGATGCGCGTAAGGAAGACGAGGTGATCGCGCTGGTGGAGCATATTGAAACGCAGATCGGACCGATCGAGGTGCTGGTGTTCAATATAGGCGCCAACTCTCCCAACAGCATCCTCACAGAGACCGCACGCCGCTACACCAAGATGTGGGAAATGGCCTGCTTGGCTGGCTTTCTGACCGGCCGCGAAGTAGCCAAGCGCATGGTGGCGCGGCCTGACGCAACTTCCGATGCCCCAAGCGGGCAGGGCGTGGCGCACAAAGGCAGCATCATCTTTACTGGCGCCACTGCCTCTTTGCGCGGAAGTGCCCACTTTGCGGGCTTTTCGGGCGGCAAGATGGCCTTACGCGCACTGGCCCAAAGCATGGCCCGCGAACTGGGGCCCTTGGGCGTCCACGTAGCCCACACCATCATCGACGGCGCCATCGACACCGAATTCATCCGCACCATGTTCCCTGAACGCTACGCCCTCAAAGCGCAAGACGGCATCCTCAACCCCGACCACATCGCCGACGCCTACTGGATGCTGCACCAACAACCCCGTGACGCCTGGACGCATGAGTTGGATCTGCGGCCTTATATGGAGAGGTTTTGAGGCGGGAGCGCAAGTTTGCTTTGAATGGCCTGGCAAATAACCAAGGTATATTTACCAATGTGTGGTGTATTCATTTCCCCTAACGCCGTGCACTATCGTGCGGTATTTGCTCCATGGGCCTTAGGCCCATGGAGAAAGCTCTCAAATCCGCCGACTACTGGAACCTCAACATCATGCGTGCACTTTTCCCCATCGTCCTTTTGATATTTGGTCTGAATGCGCATCTCCAGGCCGCAGAAACCCCCACGGGAAAAGGCCCCGCGATTGACTGGGTCAAGCCCGACGGCGCCAATGTCGAGCCTATCTTTGCACAGGCCCGCCAAAGTAATAAACCGGTTTTTCTCTATTGGGGTGCGGTGTGGTGTCCGCCTTGCAATCAAATCAAAGCGGACGTGTTTAGCCGCCCGGATTTTGCCGAACGCAGCAAGCAGTTTGTGGCGGTTTATATAGACGGGGATAGCCCAGGCGCTCAAAAACTGGGCGCGCAGTTCAAGGTGAGGGGCTACCCGACCATGATTTTGTTTAAACCAGATGCCAGCGAGCTAACGCGCATTCCCGGTGAGGTGGACGCCGCACGCTATATCGAGGTGCTGGATCTAGCGCTGGCTTCCAGCAGCACCGTCAAGGAATCCTTGGCCACTGCTTTAGGTGCCCAGTCGGCAGGCCTTAAACCCTCGGCCTGGCGGCAGCTGGCGTTTTATGCCTGGGATCAAGACCAGGCCCAGTTGGTTGCGGACAAAGAGCGCACCCGCACCTTGAATAAGCTTGCCCGCAATTGCCTTCCTGCACACAGCGAGGCCTGTACCCGCCTATTGTTCAAATCGGTCATCAGTGCGC
>CANKNK010000294.1 GCA_947483455.1 Comamonadaceae bacterium
CTGAGCTTTGACCTGGACCCGGCCAAGACCCGGGTACTCAACAAAATGCGTTTGCGTCGCAACCCAGAGGTTCCGGCCCAGGCCTTGCGTCTGGACGGCGAGGAGTTGAACCTGGCCCGCGTACTGGTCAATGGCCAAGGCACTTCTTTCAAGATCGATGGTGACAAGTTAGTGCTGGAAAACCTGCCCGAGGGCGATGAGGCCTTTGATCTGGAAATTTTCACCACCTGCGCCCCCATAAAAAACAGCAAGCTCATGGGCTTGTATGTCAGCAACGAATCGTTTTTCACCCAGTGTGAAGCCGAGGGCTTTCGCCGCATCACGTATTTTCTGGACCGGCCCGATGTGATGGCTAGTTACACCGTGACGCTGCGGGCTGACAAAGCGCACTACCCGGTCTTGCTGTCCAATGGCAACCTGGTGGAGCAAGGCGCGCTGGACGATGGCCGCCACTTTGCTAAGTGGGTCGATCCCCATAAAAAACCGTCCTATCTGTTTGCGCTGGTGGCAGGCAAGCTGGTATGCCGGGAGCAGCGCATCCGGGCGCGCAGCGGCAGCGAACATTTGCTGCAAGTGTGGGTGCGCCCGGGCGATCTGGACAAGACCGAACACGCCATGGAATCGCTCATGGCCTCCGTAGCCTGGGACGAAGCCCGTTTTGGCCTGGCGCTGGACCTAGAGCGCTTCATGATCGTGGCCACCAGCGACTTCAATATGGGGGCCATGGAAAACAAAGGCCTCAATATATTTAATACCAAGCTGCTGCTGGCCAACCCCGCCACCGCCACCGATGGGGATTACGCCAATATCGAAAGTGTGGTCGGCCACGAGTATTTCCACAACTGGACCGGCAACCGCGTGACCTGCCGCGACTGGTTCCAGCTCAGCCTGAAAGAAGGCCTCACGGTGTTTCGCGACCAAGAGTTCAGCCAGGACTTGTGCGGCGAAGCTTCGGCACGCGCGGTCAAGCGTATCGAAGATGTGCGGCTCTTGCGCACGGTGCAATTCCCCGAAGACGCGGGCCCGATGGCGCATCCAGTGCGGCCTGACAGCTATGTGGAAATCAACAATTTTTACAGCGTCACGGTTTACGAAAAAGGCTCCGAAGTGGTGCGCATGATGCAGACGCTGGCAACCGATGGCGCCGCCGTGTCGGGACGCGAAGGCTTTGCCCGCGGCATGAAGCTGTACTTTGAACGCCATGATGGCCAGGCCGTCACTTGCGATGACTTTGCGCAAGCCATTGCCGATGCCAACCCGCAATCGCACCTGGCCGGGCTGCTGGAGCCCTTCAAGCGCTGGTACAGCCAGGCCGGTACGCCGCAGCTCACCGCCGGTGGCCACTATGACGCGGAAAAGCAAACCTACCGCATGACGTTCATGCAAAACAGCACCGCACGTCCCGGCCAGCACGCCAATGCGCCCTTTGTCATCCCCGTCAGCCTGGGGCTGGTGGGCATGCACAGTGGCGCCGCGCTGCCCCTGTATACGGCACCCGGTGCCGCGCCCAGCGACAGCCATTTGCTTATCATATCAGGGCAGGACATGGAGATCACGTTTCACCAAGTTACTGAGGAGCCCGTGCCCTCGGTGCTGCGCGGTTTTTCCGCGCCGGTGGTGCTGCATTGCCAATACAGCGATGCACAGCTGCTGGTCTTGCTGGCGCATGATGCCGACCCCTTCAACCGCTGGGAAGCCGGGCAACGTCTGGCCATGCGCCGCGCGCTGGCCGCGATGGCAAGCGGAGCGACAGCGCAGGTGTTGGACGACGCGTATTTGGAAGCCATGCGCCAGGTGCTGCGCCACCCTGCGCTGGACGCAGCCTTCAAGGAACTGACGCTCACCCTGCCCTCTGAAGCCTATATCGCCGAGCAATTGCCCCAGGTGGACCCGCAACAAGTCCATGCGGTACGCGAAGCCATGCGCCTGCAAATGGCCCGCGCACTGCAGGCAGATTGGCAATGGGCGTTTGAGGCCCACCGCCACAACGGCCCTTACAAGCCCGATGCGCTGTCGGCCGGACGCCGTGCCCTGGCCGGGCAGGCCCTGGTGTATTTGTGCCTGTCGGGGGTCGCTGACCAGGACGTGCAATGGCAAGAGCTAGCGCTGCGCAGCTTTGAGGCCGCCGGCAATATGACGGACCGCTTTAACGCCCTGAACGCCTTGGTTGGCAGTGGCAGTGCGCTGGCGGCGCAGGCGCTTGCGCGCTTTCATCAACTGTTTAAAAACGAGGCGCTGGTCATCGACAAATGGTTTGCGATCCAGGCCGGTACCTGCGACCGCGGCGGACAGGTATTGCGCGAGGTGCGCCAGCTTTTGCAGCATCCCGACTTCACTATGCGCAACCCCAACCGGGCGCGCAGCCTGATTGCGGTCTACTGCAACAACCCCGGTGCTTTCCACCGCCCGGACGCGGCTGGTTATGTGTTCTGGAGTCAGCAGGTGGCCGAGCTGGACGCGATCAATCCGCAAGTGGCCGCGCGCCTGGCGCGCACCCTGGACCGCTGGGCGCAGCTGGCCGAACCCTACCGCAGCGGCGCCCGCGAAGCCTTGCTGCGGGTTGCCGCCAAGCCCGATTTGAGCAATGATGTGCGTGAAGTCATAGACCGCGCGCTGTCCATATAAGTCCGACACCGGCGCCGCCCCACCCGTTTGGAGAACAAGAACATGGCCAAATCCATATCCCTCACGCGCTATCTGGTGGAGCAACAGCGGGTGGACGGACTGATCCCCTCACAACTACGCTTGTTGCTCGAAGTAGTGGCCAGGGCCTGCAAAAGCATCAGCCATTCGGTCAACAAAGGCGCTTTGGGCGAAGTGCTGGGCAGCGCCGGCAGCGAAAACGTGCAAGGTGAAATCCAGAAAAAGCTGGACATCATCGCCAACGAAGTACTCATCGAAGCCAATGAATGGGGCGGCCATTTGGCGGCCATGGCCAGTGAGGAAATGGACGATATCTACCAGGTGCCCAACCGCTACCCGCGCGGTGAATACCTGCTCTTGTTTGACCCCTTAGACGGCTCCAGCAATATCGACGTGAACGTCAGCATAGGCACGATCTTTAGCGTACTGCGCAAACCGGAAGGTGTGGACGTGTCGGACAAAGACTTTATGCAAGCGGGCAATCAGCAGGTGGCCGCGGGCTACTGCGTCTATGGCCCGCAAACCACGCTGGTCTTGACAGTGGGCCATGGTGTCGCGATGTTCACCCTGGACCGTGAACAAGGCTCTTTTGTGCTGACCCAAGAGCATGTGCGGATTCCGGAAGACACCAAAGAGTTTGCCATCAATATGAGCAATATGCGCCACTGGGATGCCCCCA
>CANKNK010000295.1 GCA_947483455.1 Comamonadaceae bacterium
ACTACAGCGCTTAGCTGTTTGATTGGTTGCGCGAGAAGGATTTGAACCTTCGACCTTTGGGTTATGAGCCCAACGAGCTACCAGGCTGCTCCATCGCGCGGTAAGGGTTTAATTATACGCGCTTATTAAACTTCTGGCGCGTCAGTGGCAGCAACTTCAGTGCGTTCTACCAATTCCACAAGGGCCATGGGCGCGTTGTCACCCACACGGAAACCCATCTTCAAAATGCGGGTGTAGCCGCCGGGACGGGCCTTGAAACGCGGGCCTAGCACATCGAATAATTTACTCACACTGTCGCGGTCCCGCAAGCGGTCAAAAGCCAGTCGGCGATTGGCCACGGTGGCTTCCTTGGCCAAGGTGATCATGGGTTCGACCACGCGGCGCAATTCCTTGGCTTTGGGTACCGTAGTTTTGATAGCTTCGTGCGCGATGAGTGAATTCATCATGTTGCGCAACATGGCCAAGCGGTGTGAGCTTGTCCGGTTGAGTTTGCGTAATCCGTGTCCGTGGCGCATAGTAGATTTCCTTTTTTTGATTCGAAGGCAGCCGTATCAGGTACTGCCCGCAGCGCTAGGCCTTTGCAGGCCTGCATTCAAGCAAATTAACGCTTGTCTAATGTGGCTGGAGGCCAGGCTTCGAGCTTCATGCCCAAAGTCAAACCGCGCGAAGCCAAAACCTCTTTGATTTCATTGAGCGACTTGCGACCCAGGTTAGGCGTCTTCAGCAACTCGTTTTCGGTACGCTGAATCAGGTCACCGATGTAGTAAATATTCTCTGCTTTGAGGCAGTTAGCCGAACGCACAGTGAGCTCGAGCTCGTCCACCGGACGCAACAGGATCGGATCAAATTTGGCTTCGCGACCTGCGCTGGGTGTACCAAAGCCGGGTAATTCATTGCCTTCGAGTTGGGCAAATACGGCCAATTGTTCGACCAGGATGCGGGCCGAAGAACGCACTGCGTCTTCCGCGCTGACCGCGCCATTGGTCTCGATGTCCACGACCAATTTGTCTAGATCGGTACGCTGCTCGACACGGGCACTTTCCACCACATAGCTCACGCGCTTAACGGGCGAGAATGAGGCGTCCAAGATCATACGACCGATGGATTTGGTGGGCTCATCGCCATGGCGGCGTACCGAACCTGGAACATAGCCACGGCCTTTTTCGACCTTGATCTGCATGTCCAACTTGCCGCCAGTCGACAAATGCGCGATGACGTGGTCGGGGTTGATGATCTCGACGTCGTGCGGGGTCTGGATGTCGGATGCAAGCACCACACCCTCGACATCTTTGCGCAAGCTCAAAGTCACTTCATCGCGGTTATGCAATTTGAAGACCACACCCTTGAGGTTCAAGAGAATGTTGACGACATCTTCTTGGATTCCGTCAATGGACGAGTACTCATGCAAAACACCGGCAATGGTGACTTCGGTCGCCGCATAGCCAGGCATAGAGGACAACAACACACGGCGCAAGGCATTGCCCAGGGTGTGACCATAACCACGTTCAAAAGGCTCTAAGGCGACCTTGGCACGGTTCAGGCTGACTTGCTCAACAGTGATCGACTTGGGTTTTAACAAACTACTCTGCATTTCCACTTCCTCTCAATACCCCTGACTCGTTACATCAGTAAGGCTGGTGAAGCACCTACACGGCAACGAGTGCCACATAGGGACGAATTTAACAATAAACCTGATTAACGCGAATACAACTCAACAATGAGTGATTCGTTGATATCGGCGCCGAACATGTCGCGGTCTGGAACGCTCTTGAAAACGCCTTCGGCCTTCTCGGCATTGACATCTACCCAAGAGGGGATGCCGACCTGTTGGGCCAGCTGAAGTGCTTCGACCACCCGATTTTGCTTCTTGGATTTTTCACGCACGGCGAGCGCATCGCCCGCCTTGACCATATAAGAAGGAATGTTGACCGATTGGCCATTGACTGTCACTGCTTTGTGCGACACCAGCTGGCGTGCTTCAGCGCGCGTGGAGCCAAAGCCCATGCGGTACACCACGTTGTCCAGGCGCGATTCGAGCAAGGACAACAGGTTGGCACCGGTGTTCCCCTTACGGCGATCCGCCTCTTCAAAATACCGGCGGAACTGACGCTCCAGCACACCGTACATGCGCTTGACTTTTTGCTTCTCGCGAAGCTGCAAACCATAGTCAGAAGTACGTGCACCAGAGGTGCGGCCGTGCTGACCGGGTTTGGAATCGAATTTAGCCTTGTCTCCAATCGCGCGGCGAGCGCTCTTGAGAAACAAGTCTGTGCCTTCTCGGCGTGAGAGTTTGGCCTTGGGGCCTAGATAGCGTGCCACTTGAACTTCCTTTTTATGTCATCTGCCGCAATTGCTCGCGGGAGCTGCCAGCCGGGGCTGACAGCGGTGGGCTTGGTTGAAATTAGATACGACGGCGTTTCTGGGGACGGCAACCGTTGTGCGGTACCGGCGTCACATCTGCAATCATGTTGATGCGAATGCCCAGGGCGGCCAAAGCGCGCACCGACGATTCGCGACCTGGGCCCGGGCCCTTGATCTCGACATCGAGGTTCTTGATACCCTGCTCCAAGGCAGCGCGACCGGCCACTTCGGAGGCCACCTGGGCGGCAAAAGGCGTCGACTTGCGCGAACCCTTGAAGCCCTGGCCACCGGACGAAGCCCAGGACAAGGCATTGCCTTGGCGGTCGGTGATAGTAATGATGGTGTTGTTGAACGAGGCGTGCACATGCGCGATGCCATCGGCAACGTTCTTGCGAACCTTTTTGCGCACGCGTTGTGCCGCGCTATTGGTGGGAGCTTTTGCCATAGTGATCTCTTAGTGCGTCTTATTTTTTGAGGGATGCAGCAGCTTTGCGCGGACCTTTGCGGGTGCGGGCATTGGTACGTGTGCGCTGTCCGCGCATCGGCAATCCACGGCGATGGCGAAAGCCACGGTAGCATCCGATATCCATCAAACGCTTGATGTTCATCGTGGTCTCACGCCGCAAATCACCTTCGATGGTGAACTGGCCAATCGCATCGCGAATTTTGTCCAGATCACCGTCGGTGAGGTCTTTGATTTTCTTGGAATATGCAATGCCGCAGGCTTCGCAAATTTTGCGAGCGCGCGGGCGTCCAATGCCGAAAATGGAGGTCAGTCCGATTTCCGCATGTTTGTGCGGCGGAATATTGATACCAGCGATACGTGCCATGATGGTCCTCTAAACCTCTTGCAATCAGCCTTGACGCTGCTTGTGACGTGGATCTGTACAAATCACGCGCACAACGCCCTTGCGTCGGATGATCTTGCAGTTGCGGCAAATTTTCTTTACCGAAGCTG
>CANKNK010000296.1 GCA_947483455.1 Comamonadaceae bacterium
CACTTTCAGGCCTCTACACGGCAGGCGCGCGAAATGCGCATACTGCAAGAGATACGGCGGATCGAATGGCAAGAAACCGCTGGCGAACTGGGTGCGCTCTTGCTCGAATCGCGCTGGGTCAAAGAGCGCCAACCGATACACAACCGGCAACTGCGCCGCACCCGCGGCCTGCAAGCTTGGCAGCTGGCCGAGTCGCCCGAGGCCAAGCCCTTGCTCACGCTGGTGGGCCTGGACGATATGGACCCCGCCGCCTTTGGCACCTTGTACGGCGCCTACCGCTCCAAACGCCAGGCACTCGATGCGCTGCGTACGCTGTGCGAAACCCACGCCCTGTGCCCGCAAAGACTGGGCTTGGAATCGGGCAAGGGTGCCTGCTTTGCCAGCCAGATCGGCAAATGCAAAGGCGTATGCGCGGGCCGCGAAAACCCCAGCGTGCACCGCCTGCGCCTGCAACTGGCCTTGACGGGCGAGCAACTACAGGCCTGGCCTTTTGCAGGTCCCATAGGCATCCGCGAATACGACGCGCGCAGCGGCCGCACCGATATCCATGTGTTCGAGCAATGGTGCCACCTGGCCACCGTGCATGATGAAGAAGAACTGCAAGCTGCGCTGCAAACGCGCCATGCGCTGGCTTTTGATGTGGATACCTACCGGCTGCTACTCAAGCGCTTGTCAGGCAAGGGAGATCGCCATCTCTTGATACTGAAGAGGACTGCGGAGCTTTGACTACGCTGCAGCAGGCAATAAAACCGTTCGCAGCACCATATCCACAATAAGCGCCTCCGCCGCTGCAAAGTCGGCGTCTTCAAGTTCATTCTTGCCCAGCACCAAACTGATCTGGCTGCTCCAGTCGGCATAGACCTGGGTCGAGGCCCACAGCAGCACCATCAGATGGCGGCCATCGACTTGGCGGCACAGGCCGCGTTCGGCCCAGCGGTTGAAGATCGCAACATCGGCCTGCAGCGCCGGTATCACCCGCTGGGCAATTTCGGCCGCAAAAATCGGCGCGCCGGAAATGACCTCATTGGCATACACGCGCGAATCATCCGGGTGCTCGCGCGAAAAGCGCAGCTTGCCCGCGATGTAATCGCGCAGCGCCTGCTCCGGGTCATCGGGGCGCTGGCTCAGGGTATCCATATAGGACAACCAAACGTCCAGCACGCCATGCAGCACGCGCCGGTACAGCGCCTCTTTGCTAGGAAAGTAATACAGCAGGTTTTGCTTGGACGCACCCACCGCCTTGGCAATATGGTCCAAAGACACGCCGCCGTAGCCGCGCTGCGCGAACAGGCGCTTGGCAGCGGCCAGGATGTCTAGCTCCAGCTTTTCCCGCGCAACACTGACCTTGACCGGTTTCATGCCCCCATTCTTTCACCATTGGTACGGGTCTTGCTGGTTAAATCGCTAGGGTTTTTACCAATTGGTAAAACAAATTTTCGGTACTTAAATGCACGCTGTCGCCCAAAGCGCTGGTTTGAACGGCCTGGCACGGCGGCATCGGATGGAAAACCTGTAACCGGATGGCTCACTATGCACACAGACAGCTCCACCCCCGGCATCGCTGCCGGACGCCTTAGCGGCCCGGACCTGGCGCGCAATTTTTGCGACGCCCACCCGCCCATGAACCTGGCGCAAGCCCGTGTTGAGGCGGACCGATGCTATTACTGTTACGACGCGCCCTGCCAGACCGCCTGTCCCACGGGCATTGACGTGCCCAGCTTTATCCAGCGCATCGCCGACGGCAACCTGCGCGGCGCGGCGCACACGATTTTGGAAGCCAACCCGCTAGGCGGCATGTGCGCCCGCGTCTGCCCCACCGAAGTGCTCTGCGAACAGGCCTGCGTGCGCAACACCCAAGAGGACAAACCGGTAGAAATCGGCCAGTTGCAGCGCTACGCCACCGACCACCTGATGGCCCATCCAGGCAAGCCTTTATTCACACGCGCCGCAGCCACTGGCAAGCGCATCGCCGTGGTCGGGGCCGGCCCGGCGGGCCTGGCCTGCGCCCATGGTTTGGCGCGTTTAGGCCATGCGGTGGTGCTCATGGACGCGCAGCCCAAACTGGGCGGCCTTAATGAATACGGCTTGGCCACCTATAAGACGGTGGACGACTTTGCGCAAAAAGAAGTGCAATGGCTGCTCTCGATTGGCGGCATAACGGTGCGCCATGGCACCGCCTTGGGGCGCGAAGTGCACCTCGATGGGCTCTGCGCTGACTACGACGCCGTGTTTTTGGGCCTGGGCCTGGGTGGTGTTAACAGTATTGGCATCGCCGAGCCCCAGGCCACAGGCCTGCGCAATGCGGTGGACTTTATTGCCGAATTGCGCCAGGCCAAAGACCTGGCGCAAGTGCCCATCGGCCGGCGCGTAGTGGTCATCGGCGGCGGTATGACTGCCGTGGACGCCGCCGTGCAGTCGCGTAAATTGGGCGCGCAGAGCGTCACCATGGTGTACCGCCGAGGCAGTACTGACATGAGCGCGTCGGGCCACGAACAAGCCTGGGCCTTGGAAAACGGCGTCCACATCGAACACTGGGCCAGCCCCCTGCACGTGCTCACAGAAAACGGCCACGCCAGCGGCGTGGAGTTTGAGCGCACGCAGATGGTGGACGGCAAGCTGCAAGGCACCAACGAGCGCTTTGTGCTGGCAGCCGATATGGTGCTCAAAGCCATAGGCCAAACCATGGTGGCCCAGCCCCTGGGCAGCGCACTGGAATTGCAATCGGGCCGCATACGCACCGACGCCCTGGGCCAGACCTCGCACCCCAAAGTCTGGGCCGGTGGCGACTGCCGCGCCGGTGGACGCGACTTGACGGTGGAAGCCGTAGAACACGGCAAAGTCGCCGCGCGCGCCATCCATGCGGCGCTCCTTGCAGCCCCCGCGACCCATTAAGGCGCCCCAGCCACCTCATTCGGAGAACACACACCATGGCCGACCTCAGCACCGTATTTGCAGGTATCCGCAGCCCCAACCCCTTTTGGCTGGCCTCGGCGCCGCCCACCGACAAAGCCTATAACGTCAACCGTGCTTTCGAAGCCGGTTGGGGCGGCGTGGTCTGGAAGACTTTGGGCGAGGACGGCCCGCCTATCGTCAACGTCAGCGGCCCGCGCTACGGGGCACTGCATACGCCGGACCGGCGTCTGATTGGTTTTAACAACATCGAACTCATCACCGACCGCGACTTGCACCTGAACCTGCGGGAAATCAAAGAGGTCAAGCGCAACTGGCCGGACCGCGCCATGGTTGTCTCGCTGATGGTGCCCTGCGAAGAACAGGCCTGGAAATCTATCCTGCCGCTGGTGGAGGACACCGGCGC
>CANKNK010000297.1 GCA_947483455.1 Comamonadaceae bacterium
CCAGGCCACGTCGCGGTTGCCATGCTGGCTGCGTCCGTCCTGGCATTGCACCACGATGCCGGTGGGCAGGTGGGTCAGGCGCACGGCCGAATCGGTTTTATTAATGTGCTGGCCCCCGGCGCCGCTGGCGCGAAAGGTGTCCACCCGCACGTCAGCCGGGTTGATGTCGATCTCGATCGAGTCGTCCACCTCTGGGTAGACAAATACGCTGGCAAAACTGGTGTGGCGCCCGCCCGAGCTGTCAAAAGGCGATTTGCGCACCAGTCGGTGCACGCCCGTCTCGGTGCGCAACAGGCCGAAAGCGTATTCGCCCTCGATCTTGATGGTCGCGCCTTTGATACCGGCGATGTCGCCAGCGGTTTCATCCTCGATGGTGGTGGCAAAGCCTTTGCGTTCAGCGTAACGCAGGTACTGGCGTAACAGCATGCTGGCCCAATCGCAAGCTTCGGTGCCCCCGGCGCCGGCCTGGATGTCCAAAAAGGCGTTCATCGGGTCCGCAGGATTGTTGAACATCCGCCTAAATTCCAGGCCTTCGATGATCAGCGCCAGCCGGGCTGCGTCCGCTTCGATGGTAAGCAGGCCTGCTTCGTCGCCATCGTCGCGCGACATTTCAAACAGTTCGGTGTTGTCCAATAGGTCGCGGGTCAGTTCATCGAGGGTGACGACCACGCCATCCAAGGCTTTTTTCTCTTTGCCTAGTTCCTGGGCGCGTTTGCTGTCGTTCCAGACGGTGGGGTCTTCCAGCCAGGCGTTGACGGTGCGCAGGCGTTCTGATTTGGCAGCGTAGTCAAAGATACCCCCGGAGTTCGGCACTGCGGTGGCTCAAATCCGCCAATGTGCTGCCAATCAGGTTGCTGCGTTCTACTTCCATGGTCTTGTGTCCTGCTATTTGCGTAAAGGCGCATTTTCTCATGCGCCGGGATTGCCGCCTGGCCCGCAGCGGCTGCCCGGGGCTGGGGACCAGGGCTAAAGGGGAGCAGGGCGGCGGCGTTTGCCCGCACCGCCGACCGTGCCCATCCGGGTCAGAGACAAGCAAATTCGAAGCGGATTGGACCGCTTTGTGGCCCCCGCGACGGGGGAAACCTATATTCAGGCAATAAAACGCTCAATCAGGTCCGCCAGCACTTGCGGTTGGTCGTGGTGCATCATGTGCCCGGCGTCTGCAATCTGGGCGATTTCGACCTGCGCCACGTCTTTAAGGCGTTCGTGGTACTCGGCCAAGGTGTATTTGCCTTTCCACCAAAAATCCAGGCTGTTGTCGGCCGCTTCCACGGCCAGCACCGGCATATTCAGGCGCTGGTAGAGGGCGCGCACTTCCTCGACGCGGTAAATATTAGCGTTGCTGATTTTGTGCGGTGCCTCACCCTGGATGCGCCACTGACCCTGCACATCCTCGGCTGCCCAATGGCGCGCCAGCCATTCGGCCTTATCGGCGCCCAGGCGTGGGTTGGTTTTCATCAGGCGGCGCGCCACGCCTTGCGGCGTGTCGTAGGGGCGCAGGTCGAGCTCGCCCTGGTGCAGCTTTTTGAGCTCGTCCATCCATTTGGCATAACGGCCCGGCGCCTGTGCCGGTGACGCCTCGGGCAGGCCAAAACCTTCTAGGTTGATCAGGCGTCGTATGCGTTCGGGGCGCACCCCGGCGTAATGCATCACCACGTTACCGCCCATGCTGTGACCCACCAGATTGACCTGGGGCTGCGGTCCGTCGGCGGGTGCATAGTGGTCCAGCAAGAAGTCCAGGTCCGCCAAGTAGTCGGGGAACCAAAAATTGTCTACCCCGCCCGAGGCGGTTTTGCCGTAGCCACGCCAGTCCGGGGCGATGATGTAGTGGTCCTGCGCCATGGCATCGACCACGAACTGGTAGGACGCTGCCACATCCATCCAGCCATGCACCATGACCAGCGGAATGCGATGTGGCGCGGGTGTACCCCACACCTGGACGTGGTAGCTGAGATTTCGGATGGGGATGAATTCGCTACGGGCGATGCGTCGGGCTTGGTACATTTCGCCATCATAAGGAGACTTCCCATGCCCGCCTCGCACCCCAGTCCGAAACGGGACATCACGCGCGCGCCTACCAGCGCGACATCTGCGCCCGCGCTGAGCGGGTCAGTTGCCGAACGTTCGCCCGGCGGCCCCCCAGCGGCCTACCAGCAATTGCACCGCCAGTTCGGCTGGAAGGTGCCCCAGCGCTTCAATATGGCTGCCGTGTGCGCCGCGCGCTGGGCGCGTGCGCCCGGCGGCGATAGGCGCATCGCCATCCGCAGCTACCAGGACGACGGCAGCACGCAAAGCTACAGCTACGCGCAATTGCAAACGGCGGCCAACCGTTTGTCCCATGCCTTGCGTCTGCAGGGCGTGCAGCGCGGCGACCGCGTGGCCATCGTGATGCCGCAATGTTTTGAGACCGCGGTGGCCTATATCGCGGTGCTGCAACTGGGCGCCGTGGCCATGCCTCTGTCCATGTTGTTTGGCCCCGAAGCGCTGGCCTACCGCTTACAGGACAGCGACGCCGTCCTGGCAATTTGCCACGACAGCGTACGCAGCGGCGTAGTGGCCTTGCAGCCCCAATGCCCCATGCTCAGAGTAGTGCGCAGCGCGCAGGCGCCACAGGGCAAGGGCAGCTTCAAGCCAGTGAGCACCTTGGCAGAAGACCCGGCAGTGCTGATTTATACCAGCGGCACCACCGGCAATCCCAAAGGAGCCCTGATTCCGCACCGCGCCTTGATCGGCAACCTGACCGGTTTTGTCTGCAGCCAGAACTGGTTTGGCTTTGACCCGGCAGCGCCCATGGGGGCTGGAGATGCTTTGCCGGCGGGATCTAATGCGGTGTTTTGGAGCCCGGCCGATTGGGCTTGGACCGGTGGGCTGATGGACGCGCTCTTACCCACGCTGTATTTCGGCCGAGAAATTGTGGCCTATGGTGGGCGCTTCGGGCCTGAAGTGGCTTTGCAGTTGATGGCGCGCTGTGGCGTGACCCATACTTTTTTGTTCCCCACCGCGCTCAAAGCCATGATGAAAGCCGCGCCTGGCCAGCCAGGCCGCAGCGTGCGCCGGGCCTGGGGTTTGAAATTACAAGCCATCATGAGCGCGGGCGAGGCGGTAGGCGACGCGGTGTTTGCTTATTGCAAAAAGCAGTTAGGCGTGACGGTCAATGAAATGTTCGGGCAGACGGAAATCAATTACATCGTCGGCAATTGCGCGCGCCTGTGGCCGCCCAAGCCGGGCAGCATGGGCATGGGCTATCCGGGGCACCGGGTGGCGGTGATTGACGAGGCGGGCCGCGAATGCCCGGTGGGCGAG
>CANKNK010000298.1 GCA_947483455.1 Comamonadaceae bacterium
AGGCCAGGGCTTGCGGCAGCGCGGCTAAGGCCTTGGCGCCTTGTTGTTCGATAGCCCGTGCAATCGGGTCTTGGGGCTGGCTTGCGTGAAAAACACCGTTGACGATCAAGCGCTGGTTGGACAAACCCAGCGCTAACAATTCGATACTGGTACGGGCTGCTTCTTGCAGCGCGCTGGTTTCGGGGCGGGCCACCAAAATGACGGCGGTGCGCGCCGGATCGCTCAATGCAGCCAAGGCTTGGTTGAAGCGTGCCTCTTGCATTTTGAGACCAGAGTGCGGGCCCAGGCAGGATGCGCCTTGGTCGTTATGCGCCAGAAAGCCGCTCCAGGCTTTGGGCAGGCTGAGTAAACGCAGCGTGTGCCCGCTGGGCGCGGTGTCAAACACGATATGGTCATAGTGGCTGTGGGCCTGCGCCAGCAGACTGGAGAACTCGTCAAAAGAAGCAATCTCTGTGGTGCAGGCACCGGATAGCTGCTCCGTAACAGCCGCTTTTTCTGCCGCGCTGGCCACTGCGCCCATTTGGGCTATGACGCGTTGGCGGTAGGCGAGGGTGGCGACATCGGGATCGATGTTGATACAGGTCAGGCCGGGCACACCCGGCACTGGCACCGGGACGTTTTGTAGGGTGATGCCCAGCATTTCATCCAGGTTGGACGCGGCATCGGTGCTGACCAGCAAGACGCGCTTGCCCGCGTCGGCCAGGGCAATGGCGCTGGCGGCAGAAATAGAGGTTTTACCGACGCCGCCTTTGCCGGTAAAGAATAGAAAGCGTTGAGCCTTATCGAGCCAGAGCATCGGCTTACCTTAGAGGTTGGTGGGGTATGGAGGTCATCGCGACAGCATGGCCTGGAACTGGCTTAGCTGCATCTTCAAGTCGGCAATTTCGCGCAAGTACTGCAACACGATGACCACCGAAAAAAGGTCTAAGTCGTAGTCCCGCCGCTGCTTGCAGGCGACCAGAAGATGGCTGAGGCTGGCGCCATCAAAATAGTCCAATCCTTCGCGGGCAAAGGCGCATTGCAAGGCACCGTAATCCACCAAGTCTTGTACCTCGCTTAACTGCAGGCCGCATAAATTGGCAAGCTGCAAGCCGCTGAGGTGGTCTAGTGTTTCTATGGAATGGACGCTATGAACTATGTGTGCCATGGGTGGCCTCCGTGTCGCGTAGTGGTCGGGCGCGAAAGCTGGAGATGTCCGCCAGCGCCTGGTAATGGGTACGTTCGGCCTCTGAGATGGCCTTGGGCGTCTTGATCTGAATTACCGCCAGCATGTCGCCGCGCACGCCCTTGGGGCCGGGCAAGCCGTGGCCTTTTAAGCGCAACTTGTGTCCCGCTTGGCTGCCAGGGGGCACGGTCAGTAGCACCGGGTCTTGCAGCGTAGCAACTTGCACCTCGGCGCCCAACACCGCTTCCCAGGGCGCTAAATCCAATTGAAACAGCAGGTCATGGCCTAGCGGCGTCAACACCGGGTCGGGTGCCAGTACCACTTGCAGGTAATAGTCTCCAGGCGGACCGCCGTGCCAGCCTTTGCCGCCCTTGCCACGCAGCCGAATTCTTTGGCCCTGGCGCACGCCCGCCGGAATATCCACCATCAGGTCTTTGGACACGCCTTCGTCTACCCAGGTGATAGGCATACGCATGCCGTGTAGCGTATCGCGTATTGCCATGCTGATGGTGTCTTCGAAGTCTTGCCCGGGCCGTGGGGTACTGGCTCTTGCGGAGGGGTCTGAGCGCGCATGTAACGAGGCCAGCAAGTCCGCCAGATCCAGGTCCTCCAACCCGTCGCCCGCACTAGGGTGTTGGGCGCGCCAATGGGGCGGTGGTACAAAGTCGCCTTGCGTACTGCCGTCTCCCAGCGCATCGTAAGCAGCGCGTTTGTCTGGGTCTTTCAAAATCGCATAGGCTTGGGCTGCCGCTTTGAAGCGCTCTTCAGCACCCGCGTCTTTGGATACATCGGGGTGGTTTTTGCGCGCCAGGCTGCGATAGGCTTTTTTGATCGCGTCCAGATCGGCGTTTTTAGCGAGCCCTAGAACGGCGTAATAGTCTGTGAATTGCATGCAGCGCCTGCGGGTTTGCCTCGTGTGTGCGCAGGACTCCCCAAGCGGGAGGCCTGTTGGCGTTTAACGCACTTCGGTAAACGGGATGCGCATGCCGCTAAGCGTAGGCTATTGGGCGGCAAGAGGCTTGACTTGTGTCAAGGCTAGGATGCAGTGGAAACTGGCTTCATGCAGGCCCGCATCAAACGCAAGCAAGGATTTTTCCTCGAGCGCGTCCTCGGTTGATCACTTCCTTGGGGCTTTAGTCGGACTGGCGCAGCATGAGCGTGAGCAGCACCATGGCTATTAGGGCCGAAACGATGCCGTGGCTAAAGTTTAGCCAGATGGGGCGCAGGCTCAGCACCACCAGCAGGCCGCCGAGCAAGAATTGGCTTATCAGCAAATAGCGCCATGCCTTGACCAAGGGTGCGCCCCTGTTAGGTCGCCGCTGGCGCAGGAAAAAAACCATGCAGACGATGAAGCTTACAGCGCTAGCCACATGCAGCCAAACCGCCCAGTCGCGCTGGTGAAACCACTGGCTATTGGCAGCAGCACCCGCGCCGGTCGCAATATGCAGCACCAGTGCAGCCAGCGTCAGCAGCGCTATGCGCGTTAGAGGCTTTGGGCGTTCTCGCGTGGCGCGCGTAAATTCGCGCAGACTCCAAAACCCCATAAGCAACAGCGAACCTAAAGCCACATTGAACACCGTGATGGCTTCGATGCGGTAGCCGGGGGTGAGCGGCCCGATGAGGGCCAAGCCTATCGTGGTGACAAGCACCCATCCGATTGCTTGCTTCATGCAAGGGCCTAGGCCTGGCTTGCGAAAGCACATGAGCAATGCGAGCAATGCCAGTACGCCCACGCTCGATGCAGACAGGCGGTGCACCATGCGACTGGCCTGTTCTATCGCCGGTGCAAGCACCGACTCGGTATGCCCGTCCAAGGTCGCTTGGGTTGCAAGTCGTAGCAGCAGGCTGGTCGCCAAGATAAGCAAGGCCAGCACCGTACCGATGGTGGCCAAAGCGTAGCACGCACGTTGTAAGTTAGAGCTTGATGCTTGGTTCATTTAGGGTGTTTCCGCAGATTTAAGCAAGGCCTGCAGAACCACCCCGATAAAGAGTATTCCACCCACAATGGCAATCAAGCCACCCAGGCCCATCAGGCCCATGCCCAAAATTTCTTGTGTCGAGTGCAGCACCTGATCGGCCCCGGCCACTTTGCGCTGCACACCGTAGCCGCCCGACCAGACCAAACCTA
>CANKNK010000299.1 GCA_947483455.1 Comamonadaceae bacterium
GGAATCAAAATCCAGTGCCTTAACCAACTTGGCGATTCCCCTACACGGGTTGCCAGCACAAGGCTGCCAACCGAAAACCAACGCTTTCAACACCACCCTTGCAGGGGATGCGCCTCCAAACTGTTACAAACCCGCAGTGCCATGTTGCCGGGGGCAACCTGCAGCTGGGTATCTGCGGCCAGTGGTGCAAACACCGCACTGCCTGAACCCGTCATCCTGGCGGGCAGTCCCTGACCATCAAACCAGGCAAGGGATTGGCCCACAGCGGGGCAAAGCAGTTCGGCAACCGGCTGCAAATCGTTCCGGCCAAAGCCGTAGGGGTTCGCAGCGAAGCCTGAAATTATAGCAAGGCCGGTATTGCGCTCCAGCATAGGGTGCGCAAAGACGCTGCGGGTGTCCAGGCCGGCATCGGGCTTAAGAACTGCAAAGCGGCCCGACGGCAGGTCAATAGGCGTCAGCCGCTCGCCCACGCCTTCCACCCAAGCGTGCTGCCCGAGCAGGAAAAAGGGCACATCCGCGCCCAATTGCAGGCCGATGGCGGCCAGTTGCGCCTGCGTCCAAGCCAAATTCCAAAGTCTGTTGAGCGCCAGTAGGGTGGAGGCCGCGTCCGAGGAGCCGCCCCCCATGCCAGCCTGGGCCGGCACGGATTTGGCAATGCCGATGTGCACGCCCAGCTTGCAGCCGCTGGCGCTTTGCAGCGCTTTGGCCGCGCGCAGACACAAATCATCCTCGGGCAGGGTCCAGGTCAGGTCTTCGCGGCTTATGCCGCCGTCCGTGCGCAACTCAAAATGCAATTGGTCGCACCAGTCGATCAACATAAAGGCCGATTGCAGCAAGTGGTAGCCGTCAGCACGCCGCCCCGTTATGTGCAAAAACAAATTGAGCTTGGCCGGGGCGGGAATGTCGTAGATCGCCTGCATGGCCGGATTATCTGGGTTCGAGCACCAGGTCGAGTTGCACTGCCGGTGTGCGGTCCACGCTGCGGGCGCGGATGCGGCCTTGCAGCATGTCCAGGGTTTGCAGTTCCCAGCCCGGCACGGTTTCGGGCCGTCCGTGCAACCAGGCAAATATGGCTTGTATGGGCAGTGCGCTGCCCAGCGCGTAGGTGGTCATGGCATCGACGGATTCAAAACTGCGTTTTTGCTCACCCGACTCGAGCGTGGCCGAGTTGGCGTCCCACTGCATCCGTGCCATGCGGGTGCCCAAGGGCGAATTGAGTGTCAGGCTGGCGCGGCGAGCCGTGCCTTCGAGGAAAAAATCCGCGCTGATGCGCTGCGGGGCATCGCCCGCCACCTGGACGGAAAAACGGCCCTCCCACACGTCATTAGGGGTCACGTACTCCTGCCGTTTAGCCGGTGCGCTGCAGGCTACTAGCATCGCGCACAAGAGCGCCAGACAGACTGCAAACAAGCGCCCGGCTAACGGTGGCGTACCCCTCATAAGCTGCCACGTAGGCGCAAGATAGTGGACTTGAGCGTATCGTTGTCGCGGTTGAGCAGCAGGCCCTTGGCCCATTCGGCATTGGCCTCGTCACGCAAATTCATGCTCCACAACACCTCTCCCAGATGGGCGGCAATTTCGGCGTCGGGGCGGGCGGTATAGGCCGCGCGCAGGATGCGCACCGCTTGCGCGCTATTGCCGCTTCGAAATTCCACCCAAGCCAAGCTGTCCAAAATGAAAGGGTCGTTTGGGGCGAAGGTGAGTGCTTTTTCAATCAGTGCGCGGGCCTCGGGCAAGCGCTGGTTACGGTCGGCCAGCGAATAGCCCAGGGCGTTGTAAGCCGCGTGGTAATCCGCTTGCAGCGCAATGACGCGGCGCAGGGTTTTTTCCATCTCGTCAGCGCGCCCGAGTTTTTCAGCGGACAAGGCCAGTTCATACAACAGGTCCGGGTCATCGGGCGTTTTTTGGTTCGCTTGGCTCAGCAGCGCGTAGGCTTGGTCCTCGCGTCGGCCTTCGCGCAGCAATTGCAATTGCGCTTGCAACTTGGTGCGTGCCTGGTCGGCATCGTCCTCGGGCAGATTGCCTACCAAAGACAGGGCTTCGTCCAGGCGGCCTTGTTTGGCCAGCATGATGGCGCGGCGGATCTGCACGCGCGCAATGTCTTGCGGGCTGTTGATGCGCGCCAAGAGGCCTTGGGCTTTTACAAAATCGCCCTGTTTTTCTGCAATTTGCGATAGCAGCAAATAGGCCTGCACGATGCCACGCGGCGTCAGGCTGTCCTCTTCGGGGTCTTCTTGCGAGCGGCTCGAGGGCAAAGCCCCCAGGTAGCGATTCAAAGACTGCTCGGCCTGTAGGAGGTCTTGGTTTTGAAATTCAATCGAGCCGCGCACCAACCAGGCGTCGGCAAAGTCCGGCTGCGCCTGCGTTAGCTGCGTCGCCTGCACAAGGGCTTGCGGATAACGCTGCAATTCGATCAATTTGCGCACATAGCCCATACGCACCTGGCCCGACGGCGTGGCGGCAAAGTAGTTGCTGAGCAATGCATCCAAATCTTCAGCACTACCGTCAAGCAAATTGATGGCCAGTGAGGCAATATCGTCAGACAAAGGTGCCAGCGCCGCGCCTTTGCGCGCCGCCGCCAGCGCCGCAGCGCGATTGCCCGCCACCAGACGCAAATTGCCAATCGCCGCCCAACTGGCCGGCCCGCTGTTGCGATTGCCCAGCTCGGTGGCCAAGGCTTTTTCGATCACATCGGCGGCCGTGGCTTTGTCGCCGGCACGCAGGTACAGGCGCGTGAGGGAAGTGATCAGGGCGCCGCGTTCGGCCGAGGCCGCGCGGGCCACGCTGCGCTGCAATGGTGCCAGT
This sequence comes from Comamonadaceae bacterium, assembly GCA_947483455.1. Classification (GTDB taxonomy): domain Bacteria; phylum Pseudomonadota; class Gammaproteobacteria; order Burkholderiales; family Burkholderiaceae_C; genus Allorhodoferax. Next base: position 2,806 of record CANKNK010000299.1, read on the forward strand.
GTTTCAGGCAGGCGGTTGAGCCCGATCAGCAACTGCAAGAGGTAGCGGTCCGCCTCCTGCGATTGCGGAAGCGCTTGTTGCCAGGCCTTGGCCGCGCCCACTGCCGCATTGGCATCGCGACCGGACAAGCCTATGTCCACCGCACGCTGAAACAACTGCGATTCGTTGGACTCTCGCGCGGCGTGCAGCATCAAGCTGTAGGCCGAGCCGATATCGCCGTTGTTAAAGCTCAGTTCGGCCAGCATCACCTGGTAAAAAATGGAGGCATTGAGTGCAGAGCGTTCGGGCGCTTTGTCTGCGGCGACTGCTTCGGGCAATGGCGCTTTGGCCGATTGGGCCTGCGCGCCAGGGGCAAGGACCGCCAGTGCGAAGGCCATCAAATAGGGGATGCGTGACATGCGGCCATAATAATCCAAGGCCCACGCAATCGACGGCTGATACGGGGCCATGCCCCTGCATTGGCTTTGCTTTACTTA
>CANKNK010000300.1 GCA_947483455.1 Comamonadaceae bacterium
AGCGAAATTGGTGAAGGTTCATAACTAAATTAAGCTAAAGAATCCATTCATTATGCACTAATTTGGGTTTTTCCCTCTGACCTAGGCCATCGCGATATCGGCCAGGAGTTCAATCAAGCGCGGGTTTTCTCCCACGGCAGTTTGCAATTGAAAGTCCACTGTGGGCCAGTTCTGGCGCATCTGTGCCATCAGGGCCGGCAAGTCCTCACGCGCATGCTTGCCCACCCCCAGGAACATGGGAACGATGGTCAGCGCGCTGATGCCTTGGCGGATCAGGCCTTCGCACGCCGTGTGCAAATCCGGCGCGCTGAGCTCCAAATAAGCACACGCCACCGGCGTGGCGGGCGCGCGCAAGGCAATGGCATCGGCCACCGCCTGGATGGGACGGTGCCACAAGGGGTCGCGTGAGCCGTGGGCGAACAAGACGATGGCGCGCTGGCTCGATGTACTCATTGGCGTGCCACCAACCAGCCAAAGGCCGCCAGGGAAATAAAGGAATAAATCAGGCCCGGCAAGGCAGCGGTAAACCAAGCTTGCCATCCTTGCAAATAGCCCAGGTCCCCCACCAAGTTGTTGAGCAGCACAAAGCTGATACCGGCCATCACGCCGACAAACACCATGGGCGTGGTGCCGGTGCTGCGAAAGTGCAGATAGGCAAAGGGCAGCGCCAGCATCACCATCACCAGGCAGCTAAGGGGGTAAAACACTTTTTTCCAAAACTGGATCTCGTATTTTTGCGCTGACTGCCCGTTGGCGTCGAGGTGGCGCACATACTGAAACAACTCCAGCGTGCCCATGCGCTCGGGGCGGAGCAAAGCCGAGGCCACCATTTCGGCGCTGATTTGGTTAAGCCAAGTGAGCTGCGCATGGCGTGTGGTGCTCGCTTGCGCCTGGGGGGTGCTCATGTTCACAAACTCAGTGCGCGTTACGTCGAGCAAAGTCCAGGACTGTCCGGGTCCGAACTCCCCACCGGCGGCTTGCATGACTGAGACGATATGCCCCTTGTTGTCCAATTCAAAAATACGGATACCTTTCATGCCGGTGGTGCCCTCCAGCGCGCTCACGTTCACCGAGAAGCTGCTGTAGGTCTGCTTGTCTTTGATCCAGGCGCCAGTGCGCCCCAGTGATATCTGGCCTAGCGCCTGCGCTTTGATCGCTTGCGCCGTCTTGTCCGCCAATGGCGCCAAATAATCGCCCAGGGCAAAAGTGAGCGTGACAAAGCCCAGGCCCAGCAGCATCAGGGTGCGCAGCGCCTGCCAGGGGCCTAGTCCGCTGGTGCGCAAAATGGTGAATTCCGAGCTTTGCGCCAGCCGTGCCATAACAAAAATAGTGCCGATCAGCACTGCAATAGGCATCAGTTCATAGATATGGCTGGGGATCATCAAGGCCACATACACCAACGCTTTGCTGACGGTGTAGCCTAGCGCCTTGTTGTTTTCTATCGCATTGAGCTCTTCGGTCAGATCAAAGAACAAAAACAAGGCATTAAAGGCAAATAGCACCAGTGCCACCGCAGCCAGGACCTCGACATACAGCAATTTGCGCATGGTTCTCACGGGCGCGCTCCCCGGTGCCATCGTGCGGGCAGGCGCAAAGCCCAATGGTTGTGGCGTACGGTCAGCCACAACATACTGATCGCAAACACCCCGCCATGTAGATACAGCAAGAGCTGCCCGGCCGGCATCCGACCGGTTTCCACCCAGTTTTTGCCCAGGGCCAGCATATTGAAATAAACCAGGTACGCCATAAACGCAAAAATCAGGTTGTTGGCTCTGCCCACGCGCGGGTTAAAGCCTGAGACCGCAAGGCCCAGAAAAATCACATTCACCGCCGCCAAAAAAAAGCCGGCGCGCCAGACCAGTTCGCCCCGGTGCGCAGGTAGTGGGGAGGCCAACAAGTCCTTGGTGGCTAAGGTGGATGCGGGCACGAAATTGCGGGCGCTTGGGGCGTCAAAGCCTAGCTTGATGGTGTAGCGCTCGAAGGTGCTGAAGTTGCTCTGGCGGGTATCCATGGCGATTTCCACGCGCTGCCCGTTTTCGAGCACCAGACGTTTTTGTCCGTCATCCACCTCCACGGTGCCGCGGTCGGCGGAAGTCACGGTTTCGATACCTCGCTCCCGCGTCACCATGAACACATTGATGCCTTGCTCTTTGTTGGAGCTGTCTTTATCGATGAAAAATACTTTGTCGCCATTGGCAGACTCCTGGAACTGGCCCGGCTCCACCCTGGAGACATCGCTGCGCTTTTGGAACTGGTCGCGCAAGTCTTCAATTTGGCTGAAAGCCCAGGGCAATACCAGCAGCGCCAGGGTCAGGATCAGCACAAAAACCGGCCAGGCAAAGCGCAAAAGCGGGCGGATCAGTGATGTCAGGCCCCTGCCGCTGCCCAGCCAGATCACCATTTCACTGTCGCGGTACATACGGGTGAGCACGCTGACAATGGATAAAAACAGGCTGAATGACAAAATCGCGGGCAACTGGGACAACACGGTGTAGCCCATGATGATCATCACATCCGTAGGGGCGAACAGGCCACGGGTCGCCTCGCCCAATGTCCGGATCACGGTCGTGGTCATTACCACGGTAATCAGAATCACCAGGGTGGCACCAAAGGTGCGCGCGAGTTCCTTGCGGATGGAGGAATGGAATAACATGGGCGCCGTAGAAAGGGTCAATTATGAACTTTGAAATCAAAGCCTTGGACTTGGTCGCCGCCGCAGCTGAAAAATGTGACTTGCTGGTGGTGCTGGTACCCAAGGACTTCAAGCCGGCAAAAGACGAGGTATCCCAGCTGGTAGGCGGCGCCCTCAAATCGGGCGATTTGGAAACGGGCGTGGGCAAATGCCTGGCGCTGTACCGCCCCAGCCAGTGCGCTGCTGTGCGGGTGGTGCTGGCAAGTGCTGGCGAGGGCAAAGCCCGCCAGGTCAAAAGCGCCTTGCAAGCGGGCCTGGGCCTGGGCAAATCGCCCAGCCTCAAGCGCCTGGTGGTGTGCTTTGCCGGTGCGGCCAGCGCGGACGCCGTCCGCGCCGCCGTGCTGGCAGTAGCCGATGGCACCTATGTCTACACCACCAGCAAATCCAAGTCGCAGCCGCGCAGCCTGCAAAAAACCCTGATCGCAGTGCCTCATGTGGCCGAGGTCAAAACCGTCTTTGACCGGACTGTCGCCGTCATCGCCGGGGTAGAACTGGCCAAAGAATGGGCTAACCGCCCGGCCAACTTGGCCACGCCGACCGATTTGGCCGGTGCCGCCCAGGCGCTTGCCAAGCATCCCAAGATC
>CANKNK010000301.1 GCA_947483455.1 Comamonadaceae bacterium
GAAGCCAAAGCCAAGGGCGGCAAAAAAGCCGAAGCCGCTGCGTAAAGCGCGATCAGTGCCCGGCGCCTGTACGTTGCGGGCACCGGGCGCTTTGCGTTTTCAGCAGGCGCAAGTCGCAACGCTTTTCCCATAGCTAGCAACCATGGCCACCGGCACCAAGCTCTCCCTCACCGGCCGCGCGCTGCGCCTGCTCAGTAGCCGCGAGCATTCGCGCGCCGAGTTGCAGCGCAAGCTCGCCCCCTTTGAAGAGACGCCGGGCGAGCTGGCCGCCGTGCTGGACAAGCTAGCTGCCAAAGACCTGCAAAGTGAACAGCGCGCCGTCGATTCACTGGTACACCGGCGCAGCGCCAAACTCGGTAGCGCCCGCATTCGCCAAGAGATGCAGTCCAAAGGCATGGAACCGCAAGCCATGGCCCAGGCCTTGAGCCAACTGCGCGCCAGCGACCAAGCCCGCGCCCATGAGGTCTGGCGCAAAAAATTTGGCAGCCCCGCCAGCACCCCTGCCGAGCGCGCCAAGCAAGTGCGCTTTTTGGCCAGTCGCGGCTTTGGCGGCGAGGCTATCGCCCGCGTGGTGTCGGGCGCTTTCGATGAAGATTAAGATAAGCTTCTCCAAATGGACATGTAAATAGGAGTTGCTGCGATGAAGAAGTTGTGGGTCGAAAACCGGGGCTTTATTCTTTTCTTGTTTTTATTCGGGCTCTTTCGTACCGCCATTGCCGACTGGAGCCCGATTCCCTCTGGCTCCATGCGCCCGTCCTTACTCGAAGGGGATATGGTGTTGGTCAACCGCGTCGCTTACGATTTAAAGATACCACTCACCGATATCGCCCTTACCCGAATCGACGAGCCACGAAGAGGCGATATCGTGGTTTTTTTCTCGCCCAAAGACGGCACCCGTTTGATTAAGCGCCTGGTCGCACTGCCGGGCGATACCGTGCAAATGCGCAAAGGTGTGCTCATCATCAATGGGGAAGCGGCGCAGTATTCGGAGGGTGTTCAAGTGCAAGAGCCCCTCGACGGGGCAACGTCTTTGCCCGCATTGCGTCTGCGCGAGCATCTGGGGGAAAGAGACCACGCGGTGCAATGGTTGCCTAGCGTGCCATCCCTGCGCTCGATGCCGGCCTTTCGTGTGCCCGAAGGCCATTACTGGATGATGGGTGACAACCGCGATAACAGCGCCGACTCACGCTACATCGGCCCCGTGCCACGCCATCTGCTGGTGGGCCGCGCGCATCACCTGGTGCTTTCGGTCGCATTCAAAGAAAACTGGCTGCCGCGCTGGGAGCGCTTTGGCATGCCACTGTCCTGAAAACGTCGTGACCGGCGCATTCCTGCTTTGGGCCGGGGCGTTTGGCGGGGGCGGGGACTAAGCGTCTGACAGCCCCAACATCAGCTCCAAGTTTTGCACCGCTGCTCCACTGGCGCCCTTACCCAGGTTGTCTAGGCGGGCGACCAGCAGGGCGTGGCCGGCGGCTTGGTTGGCAAATACGCGCAGCTCCATCTGATTGCTACCAGCCAGCGCCACGGCGTCGAGCTTGCCGTCGGCGGTGGGCGGCTCCACCGTCACCGTGCGGCTGCCGGCGTAGTGCGCAGACAAGGCATCGTGCAGGGTTTGGGCGCTCGGACGGCCAGGCAAGTCGTCCAGGTGCAGCGGCAATTGCACCAGCATGCCTTGTGCGAAATTGCCCACTGAAGGCACAAACAAAGGACGGCGCGTCAGTCCGCTGCAATGCATGATTTCGGGAATGTGTTTGTGCTGCAAGCCCAGCGCATACAACTCAAACGGCGGGGCATTGCCCGCCTCGTAGGCCTCGATCATGCTGCGTCCGCCACCGCTGTAACCGCTGACCGATGGCAGACATACCGGAAAGTCTGGCGGCAATAGTCCTGCGTCGACCAAGGGTCGCAACAGAGCAATCGCGCCGGTGGCATAGCAACCAGGGTTGGCCACGCGGTCTGCTGCAGCGATGGCTGCACTTTGGCCCGGGCACAGTTCGGCAAAGCCATAGACCCAGCCCGGCGCGGTGCGGTGTGCGGTGGAGGCGTCGATGATGCGCGGCGCTTTGCCGCTGTCACAGCGCAGTGCATCGACCATCGCGACCGAAGCAATAGCCGCGTCGTCGTGCAAACACAAAATCACCACGTCGGCTTGTGCCATCAGGGCGCGCTTGGCCGCATCATCTTTACGCAGAGCCGGGTCTATGCGCAGTATTTCGATTTGGGACATCGCTTGCAGGCGCTCGCGAATTTGCAGGCCGGTGGTACCGGCTTCGCCATCGATAAAGATTTTTTTCATGGGCAAATATTTGGCAATCAATGCACGTAGGACGCTAAGGGCGGCACCTCTGGCTTAGCGTAAGCGGCAGGCAAGTTTGCCGCGCTGCAACATGATACAGTTCCCCGTCTTTGCGCTGCCCGCTGTGTCACCCCGGTTTGCGCCCTGTGAAGCCCTTAACTGCACACACTGTTCCAACAGAGAAAAGCCATGAAAATCCACGAATACCAAGGCAAGGAAATCTTGCGCACTGCCGGCGTACCCGTGCCGCGCGGCATCCCCGCATTCACCGTGCAAGAGGCTGTCGAAGCGGCGCAAAAACTCGGCGGCCCGGTATGGGTGGTTAAGGCGCAAATTCATGCCGGTGGTCGCGGCAAAGGCGGCGGCGTCAAGCTGGCGCGCTCAATTGACGAAGTCAAACAACTGGCTAGCGAGATATTGGGCATGCAGCTGATCACGCACCAAACCGGCCCGCTGGGCCAGAAAGTGCGCCGCTTGCTGATAGAAGACGGCGCCGATATTCAAAAAGAGTATTACGTTTCTGCCGTCACCGACCGTGCCAGCCAGCGCGTGGCCATGATTGCCTCGTCCGAAGGTGGCATGGACATCGAAGGGGTAGCGCATGACACGCCAGAAAAAATCATCACTGAAATCGTCGATCCGGCCCTGGGCCTGACCGACGCGCAGGCCAAAAAACTGGCCGATGCGATTGGCGTGCCTGCGGGCTCCACGGCCAAAGCCGTTGATGTATTGCAAAAAATCTACCAGGTCTATATGGATACCGACGCCAGTTTGGTAGAAGTAAACCCGCTGATTTTGGAAGGCAATGGCAACATCAAAGCACTGGACGCCAAGTTCAATTTCGACGCGAACGCGCTCTATCGCCACCCCGAAATCGTCGCCTACCGCGACCTGGACGAGGAAGACCCGGCCGAAATCGAGGCCTCCAAA
>CANKNK010000302.1 GCA_947483455.1 Comamonadaceae bacterium
AGAAGCGCTCGGCGCATGGGCTGGCGCTGCGCTTTGCAAAGCGGGGCTGGCGGCTTGGCCGTCTGACATGGGGTGAACTCCGAGGGATTAGGCTAACGCGCAAGGCGATTGTTAGCAATGAATTAACCATTTTTGCAATATTAAATTGCAAAATTAATGATATTTGACCGTTGTCAATTCTAGCGCTGCTGCGAATAATTCATAGAAGCTTGGCTTTGCGGACTGCGTGGATTCAACTACAACGTACCCTAACCGTTTAGCCAGGGTGGTTCGATAGCCCACTGTTATCAAAGAGAACCCAGTAAGCTACCGCACATGCCCCACCCCACCAACGGAAACATCTCCTTCTGGTACGCCGACATCGGCGGCCTGCCGGCTTACCGCGCGGCGCTGCCCGGCGACCGGGATGCGGATGTCTGCATCGTGGGGGGTGGCTATACCGGTTTGTGGACGGCGTATTACCTTAAGCGCGCGCAGCCAGATTTACGCGTCACGATTTTGGAAAAAGAGTTTTGCGGCTTTGGCGCTTCGGGCCGCAACGGCGGTTGGCTGAGCGGGGGCTTTGGCTGGTCGCGTGAAAAGTACCTGGCCAGTTCCAGCCGCGCTGCCGTCATCGCCATGGAGACCGCGATGCACGGCACGGTGGACGAAGTGCTGGCCGTGGCTAAGCGCGAAAACATAGACGCCGACATCGTGCGCGCCGACACGCTGCGGATGGCGACCAATGCAGCGCAATGGGCGCGTGTGCAAGCCAGCTACCGCGAGGCCCGCGCGTGGGATGTGCCGCAAGACCGCATCAGCCTCATTGACGGGACCGAAGCTAGTGCACGCATCCGCGTAGACCGGGTGATGGGCGGCTTGGTGCACCACGGAACGGCACGGGTGCAGCCTGCCAAGCTGGTGCGTGGCCTGGCCGATGTGGTGGAGCGCATGGGCGTGGCAATCTACGAGCAAAGCGGAGTGATAGGTTTAGAAAAAGGCCGCGTGCAAACCGCACATGGCATGGTGCGCGCACCCTTGATCGTGCGTGCCACCGAGGGCTTTACCGCTGGGCTGCCAGGCCTCAAACGCCAATGGATGCCGATGAACAGCGCGCTGGTCATCACCGAGCCGCTGCCCGCCGCGCTGTGGGACGAGATAGGCTGGAGCGGGCACGAGCTGTTAGGCGACGCTGCGCACAGCTATGGCTATGCGCAGCGCACGCGAGAAGGCCGCATTGCCATGGGCGGGCGCGGTGTCCCTTACCGCTTTGGATCGGCCGCCGACGTGAACGGCATCACGCAACAAGCCAGCATCGAGGGCTTGCAAGCCATGTTGCTGCGTTGGTTTCCGCAAACCCGCGGTATACGCCTGGAACATGCCTGGTGCGGCGTGCTGGGTGTGCCGCGCGACTGGTGCACCACCGTGGGCCTGGACCGCGCCAGCGGCATGGCCTGGGCTGGCGGTTATGTGGGTCTGGGTGTGTCAAGCTCCAACCTGGCTGGGCGCACCTTGGCCGATTTACTGCTGAACCAAGACACCGATTTAACCCGCCTGCCCTGGGTGAACCGCAATGTGCGGCCCTGGGAGCCGGAGCCGTTTCGCTGGCTAGGCATACACACCATGTACCAGCTTTACCATTGGGCGGACCGGCGCGAATTTGGTGGCCTGGCCCACACCTCACGCATAGCGACAATGGCGAACCAAATCACCGGCCGCTAGCCTTGGCTTGGCGGCGCCTATTTCCCTCAGAGACATTGCATGACGCACTTCCAAACTTTTGCACACCTATCGACCATAGACCTGGGCGCACCCCGTCCCAAGCCCACCACGCTCACGGGCAATCAGTTCGAGGCTTCGGTGGCACTTTTCAAATCGAATGACGGCCTAATGGAAATCGGCGTGTGGGAATGCACGCCGGGGCGCTTTACGGCGGTGCGCGACACCATGTCCGAGACCTGCCATATCGTGTCCGGCCACGTGACGCTGCACGGCCCCGAAGGCCGCGCGCAAGAGGTCCGCGCCGGGGAAGTGCTGGTGCTGCCCAAGGGCTGGCGTGGCGAGTGGGAACTGCACGCCACCACGCGCAAGCTCTATGTGATGCACCACGATGCCGCTTGAACACCGCGCCAACGCGCCGCTGCAAGCTGAGCTAAGCGCCAACGCGCCGCTGCAAGCTGAGCTAAGCGCCAGCACGCCGCTGCAAGCTGAGCCAAGCGCCAGCGCGCCGCTGCCGCGTGTCTTGTGGCCGCTGTTGTTCGGCAATTTTGTGATCGGCACGGGCGTTATGGTGGTGCCGGGCACGCTCAATGACATCAGCAGCAATTTGCAAGTGTCGGTGCCGGTGGCGGGGCAACTGATTACCGCAGCGGCGGTGGTGATGTGCCTAGGCGCGCCGCTGTGCGCGACGCTGGTGGCCGGGTGGGATAGGCGCCGCTTGCTGGCGCTGGCTTTGCTGTGGTACGGCGTGTTTTTGCTGGCCAGCGCCTGCATGCCGGACTTTGGCTCGCTGATGGCCGTGCGCGTGTTGGCGGCGATCGCCCCGGCCATCTTCACGCCGCAAGCGGCCTCGTGTATCAATTTATTGGTGACGCCGGAGCAGCGGGGTCGCGCGATTACTTTTGTGTTTATGGGTTGGTCCGTGGCCTCGGTGGTGGGTATGCCTTTGGGGGCCTGGATCGGCGGCACGCTGGGTTGGCGCGTGGCCTTTGGGGCGATAGCGCTCCTCAGCCTGGTCAGCGCCGCCTGGGTGTGGCGCAGCATGCCCGATGGGGTGCGCCCGCCCGCGCTCTCGCGCGCGGCTTGGGGCCAAACCCTGCGCTCGCCAGCGCTGATGTTGTGCGTGGCGGTCACCGTTTTGTTTTCGGCGGGGCAGTTTGTGTTGTTCTCGTATTTCGCGCCCTATTTCAAGCAGCAATTGCAGTTCAGCGCTGTAGACCTCAGCCTCTTATTCGCCTGGTTTGGCGCCTTTGGCTTTATCGGCAATGTGCTGATGTCGCGCAATATTGACCGCAGCGGCGCGCCGCGCGCGGTGATGTGGAGCGTGGGCGCCATGGCGCTGAGCCTGCTGCTCTGGCCGCTGGCCACCAATGTGCTGCTGGCCGCCATCATCATCCTGCCCTGGGGTCTGGGCTGCTTTGCGTCCAACTCGGCGCAGCAGGCGCGCCTGGCCGGTATTGCGCCCACACTGGCCTCGGCCTCCATTGCGCTGAACA
>CANKNK010000303.1 GCA_947483455.1 Comamonadaceae bacterium
AAGTTATGACATCAGCTTTGCCACGCCCGCTGCTGGTGCCATCAATCCGGGTTTGGCATCTTTCAAAATCCAGGCGGTGCGTAAGGCAGACGGTCCGATGGACGGGGATAAGTGCGGCGACTTCACCCTAGAGAACACCGGCGCACGTGGCCTGCTCAATGCCAGCGATACCGCTGCAAATTGCTGGCGCTAGGCTGAGCTCTCGCGGGACTGCGCCAAGGTATCGTTTATCTGTGCATGCTGCGTGCCAACAAAGCGAGTACATCGCCCAGGGCTTGTGCCACGGTCTGGTTTTCGAAGTCAAGCACCGTGCTGCGCGCGAAATAGGCACTTAGGTCCAGACCCAATCCCACCGCGCACAGCTCGATTAGCGCTTCGCGCTCCAATTGGCGTGCACTGTGCTGCAAGTCGCGGTCCAGGTAATGCGTGTCATTGGCCAGCACAGTGGCGCCATCCATGGGACTGCCATCGGAAAACACCACCAGTATGCGGCGCTGTGCGTCTTGCCCGCGCAAGCGCTCTGCCGCCCAGCGCAAGGCTTCGCCGTCCACACACTCTCTAAAAATATCCGCTTTAAGTAATGCCGCCATGCCGGGTTTGCTGCGGCGCCAGGACTGGGCGCTGTCTTTGAACACCATATGGCATAGCTCATTGAGCCGCCCTGGCTGCGCGGGCTTGCCGGCACGGCGCCAGTCGCGCAGCAGGCGCCCGCCATTCCAGGTGTTGGTGGTGTAGCCCAGTAGCTCGGTGGTGACACCGGCCATGTCCAGCGCACGGGTCAGCAAGTCCACCATAGGCGCGAGTTTGTCCATGTGCTGCTTCATGGAGCCCGAGCAATCGAGCAGCAAGCTAAGGGCTACATCGGCGCGTGGTGCGCGTTGGGGCATACGAAAAACCCGATGCTCATCCGGTTTGGCTACCAATTGCGCTAGCCGCCGACCATCCACATAACCGCTATCCTGTGCGCTTTCCCAGCCATCGATTTGCGGCAAAGCCAGCACGGCCTGCAAGCGCCGGGCCAGGCGTGCGGCACTGACGCCAGATGTGCGCACGCTGAGGTCTAACTGGCTGCGCAGTTCCTGCAATTGCGCGGGGCGCACCAATTCCGTCACGCGTACTTCTCGGTCGTAGCGCGTGCTAAACACCCGGTAGCTGTGCGCCTGGGCCTGCGCTGCATCACGCGCTTGCAAAGCGCTGGCAAAACCGTTTTCCTCACCCGCCTCAAAGTCCACCCAAATTTGCAGCCAGGCGTCTTCTTCTTCGTTTTCGTCTGGCGAAGCTTTGCCGGCTTTGTCCGCAGCTTGCAAAGCGCTGTCGGCCAGATCGGCCACCACCTGGGCAATAGCCAGCGCATGCTGTGCATAGAGCGCCTGATCATGGCGACAGCGGCGCAAAGCGGCTAGCGCGTGACCTATAAGCGGCGCCAAGCCAAAGCGGGTGGCTTCCAGCATGTCTTGCAGCGCTTCATCCACCGGTTCGGCCGTCACCCGCGCCCGGCTAATGTGCGCGACGGTCAGCAACAACAAACCTTGCGCCGACTCATGCAAACGCGCAGCCACAAAAGCATGCGACCAGGCCGCAAAGCGCGCCGACATATTGCTGCGCACGCCCGGCCACTGCGCGGGCACCAGAGACTCGGCGCGGTATTGCTCCAGCACATCAAACACCCGCCGCGCCATAGCTCGTTCGGGCCGCAGGTGGCGGTGCAATTGCGCATCGCTAAACCGCAGGCGCAGCGCAATGCCATCGGTGGCGCCGCGAAATGAGGTCACCGTGGCGGCATCGGGCAGGCTTGCCGTATCGCGACTTTGCGGCCACACAGCCGCCCGCTGAGGCAAGCGCCCGGCCACGTCCGGGTCTAGAGGTACCGCAACGAAAGCAAGCGGTAATGGCTTGGCAACTTGCACGGCCTGCGGATGCAAATGCGGCGCAAAACTAGGCAAGGCGGTATCCCCGGCATACCAATGCGGACCGCGTGTATGGACCTCGCGCCGGGCGCTCAGGGCGCGCAAGGTGGCCGCGCACAAAGCGTCCAGGCGCTGCTGCCTGCGCACTTGCGCTTGAATGGTGGGTACAGGGTCCGCGCCCATGCCGACGCTAGGGGGCAGGGAACAATGCGCGGTCGAAGCAGCGCTGAAAGTATTCAGCCACCAAGGCGTGCTCCGCTTCGTCGCACTTGTTCACATAAGTTAGCCGCAGCGCAGTGGCCAGGTCGCCAAATAGTTGCAGGTTTTCCGCCCAGCTTATGACGGTGCGCGGCGACATCAGGGCCGACACATCGCCAGCGGCAAAGCCCTTGCGCGTCAGGTCTGCCAGTGCCACCATGTGCAACAGCACGTCCTGCTGCGCGGCCATGGCCGGTACGCGCGCCAGCACGATGGCAGCCTCCTCCTGTGCGCTCAGGTAATTGAGCGCGGCCACCACATCCCAGCGGTCGAGCTGCGCGTGGTTGAGCCGCTGCGCGCCAAAATACAGGCCATTGAGGTTGCCCTGGCCGATGGTGTTGCTGGTGGCAAACAAACGAAATTGGGCATGTGGATGGATGACCCGGTTTTGGTCCAGCAAGGTAAATTGCCCATCGCGTTCGAGCACCCGTTGGATGACGAACATCACATCGGGACGGCCCGCGTCGTACTCATCAAAAATCAGGGCCACAGGCCGCTGCAAAGCCCAGGGCACGATGCCTTCCTGAAACTCGGTCACCTGCTGCCCTTCGCGCAACACCACCGCATCGCGGCCCACCAGGTCCAGTCGGCTGATATGGCCGTCCAGGTTGACCCGCACACACGGCCAGTTCAGGCGCGCAGCCACTTGCTCGATATGGGTGGATTTGCCGGTGCCGTGCATGCCCTGCACCAGCACGCGCCGGTTGTGGGCGAAACCTGCCAAGAGGGCCAGGGTCACATCGGGGTTAAACCGGTAGGCGCTGTCGATGGCAGGCACCAAGTCGCTGCGCTCGACAAAGGCCGGCACCTGCAAAGCGCTGTCGATCCCGAAGGTGCGCTGCACCGAAACGTTTTGCATAGCCGGCGGGGTGATCCATGTCATACGCGCATCCAAAGTGACCGAGTGAGGTTTGAAAACATTTGCAATGGGCGGGGCCAAGCGGTGGGTACGATAAGCAAGCGGCACCCCCAGGCTCGCGCCAGGCAACCCAGAGCGACGCCGGTCTCAGGCGCGCTGC
>CANKNK010000304.1 GCA_947483455.1 Comamonadaceae bacterium
AGCGCTTGGGTGGTGGCTATGGTGTCGGGATGCCTGATGGGCGTTTTGCGCACCTTGCCCCAAGACACGCGCCTCAATAACTGGTTGGCACGACTGGCCAATGCCTGGGTAGAGCTGTTTCGCAATATACCGGTATTGGTGCAAATCTTTCTGTGGTACTTTGTGTTGCCCAAGGTATTTCCGGCTATGCAGCAAGTGCCCGGGTTTGTGTTGGTAGTGTTGGGATTGGGTTTTTTCACATCTGCGCGTATTGCCGAGATGCTACGCGCCGGCATTCAAGCCATGCCACGTGGCCAGCGTTATGCGGCCATGGCGGTGGGCTTTACCACCTGGCAAACCTACCGCTATGTCTTGTTGCCGATCGCGTTTCGGACCATTTGGCCGCCCCTCACCAGCGAGTCTATGAACTTGCTCAAGAACTCCTCGGTCGCCTTTGCGGTTTCGATTGCCGAACTCACGATGTACGCGATGCAGGTCCAAGAGGAAACCTCGCGCGGCATTGAGGTGTACATGGTGGTCACCGCGCTATATGCTGTATCGGCATTCTCCGTTAACCGTGTGATGGCTTTCTTCGAACGCCGTTTGCATGTTCCTGGTATGGTGCTAGCAGGCGACATTGGCGCAGGGCACTGACTATGAGTGCGCTCGATTTCTCCTTTGTCGAATGGGACATATTCAACAAGTTCGTGCTTAAGGGCATGTTGTTCAGCTTCGAGTTGACCATCGTCGCCACGGTAGGTGGTATTGTGTTTGGAACCATCCTGGCACTCATGCGCTTGTCGGGCAATAGGCTGCTCGAGTTACCAGCGATCATTTATGTCAATGGCATGCGCTCCGTTCCATTGGTCATGGTGATCTTGTGGTTTTTCTTGCTCATTCCATTTTTGATTGGTCGCTCAATCGGTGCCGAGCTCTCGGCGACCATCACCTTTGTGGCGTTTGAGGCTGCCTACTTCAGCGAAATCATGCGGGCAGGTATTCAGTCCATTCCGCGCGGTCAGGTCATGGCGGGCCAAGCCTTGGGTATGACCTATGGCCAAAACATGGGCTTGATTGTGTTGCCGCAAGCCTTTCGCAACATGATTCCGGTATTGCTCACGCAAACCATCATATTGTTTCAAGACACCTCACTCGTCTATGCCATCGGCGCGTATGACTTGTTAAAAGGATTTGTTACCGCAGGCAAGATCTATGGCCGCGTGGAAGAGGTGTACATCCTGGCCGCCTTGGTGTATTTCGCGATTTGTTTCGGTCTGTCGACCCTGGTGCGTCGTTTGCAAGTACGCATTGCCATCATTCGCTAGAGCATAAGCTCGCTGGAGATTCTTGTGATTGAATTGAAAAATGTTTCCAAATGGTATGGCACCGTGCAGGTACTTCACAACTGCTCCACCAAAATCCAGAAGGGCGAAGTGGTCGTAGTCTGCGGCCCGTCGGGCTCGGGTAAATCTACCCTCATCAAAACCATCAATGCCTTAGAGCCTTTCCAAGAAGGCGAGATATTTGTGGAAGGCGTGGCGGTACATGACAAAAACACGGACCTGCCCAAACTACGAAGCCGTGTGGGCATGGTGTTCCAAAGTTTCGAGCTTTTCCCGCATTTGTCAGTGACCCAAAACTTGACTATTGCGCAGCAAAAAGTCTTGGGTCGTAGCGAAGAGCAAGCGCAGGCGCACGGGCTAAAGTACCTCGATCGCGTGGGCTTGATGGCGCACAAAGACAAATTTCCCGGCCAGCTCTCAGGAGGCCAGCAACAACGGGTGGCCATTGCCCGGGCTTTGAGCATGGACCCCATCGTGATGCTGTTTGACGAACCCACCTCTGCACTTGACCCCGAGATGGTGGGCGAGGTCTTGGATGTGATGGTGGACTTGGCCAACGAAGGTATGACTATGATGTGCGTGACGCATGAAATGGGTTTTGCCCGCAAGGTGGGCAGCCGCGTAATTTTCATGGATGTGGGCGGCAAAATCCTGGAAGATTGTTCGAAGGACGAATTTTTCAACCAAGCAGAAAATCGGCAGCCACGGACCAAAGAATTCTTGAACAAAATCTTGGCGCATTGAATTCGCAGTGTGGCGTTAGTGCGTAATTGGACAATGATGAGCCAGGTATGCCCTTACCACGTTGGACCAGCAATTGACGCATAGACGAGGTGTTGGTCTTCCCTGTAGCGACGGGTGCTCCCTGTGAAATTGAAAACTGAACGCTTGTGGTTTCGCGAATTGCGAGTTTCAGATGCCCCAAGCATCTTGGAGCTCCATTCTGATCCGCGGGTACTGAAGTATGTGGGTGAAAAGCCGATTGCCCATATGGACCAAGCCCTTGAAGTCATCGAAGACATCCGACAGCAATACCGTCAATTTGGTATTGGCCGATGGGCAACCCTCTTGAAGTCAAATGACGAATTTATCGGCTGGGCCGGTTTGAAATACATCGAAGAAATCAACGTGCGTAAACACAATTACGACCTGGGCTATCGCTTCTTGCCGCAGTATTGGGGTAAGGGCTATGGCACGGAAGCAGCCCAAGCTTTGGTAGCGCATGGCTTTACTGACATGAAGCTCACCCGCATCAGCGGCTATGCCGATGTTGCACACCCGGCGTCCATCAACATCTTGCAAAAATGTGGACTTCAGTTTGTCAATACCTTTATGGAAGATGGCGATTTGTGCGCTTGGTATGAAATGGATAAGTTGAATTTTCAGTGACGGGTCAAACGATTAGGAGATCTTTTTCCTATAAGGTATTGTTTGGTTTGAAGGTGGCGTCACATAGCCTTCGGTAATTGCATAACAGCACCGCACTGGCGCTACACATGATGGAATTGCGTTCGCCGCCATAGGCCACGCGCTTATCAAGCGGTAAGCGTCTGTTTACTCGCCGTAAAGG
Source organism: Comamonadaceae bacterium (assembly GCA_947483455.1). Lineage (GTDB taxonomy): Bacteria > Pseudomonadota > Gammaproteobacteria > Burkholderiales > Burkholderiaceae_C > Allorhodoferax. Next base: position 2,893 of record CANKNK010000304.1, read on the forward strand.
CTGTGTAAAGAGAAAGTATGGATGCGCTGTATATATTTTTTTGACGCCATAATTCCCCGCATTCATCGAGCCATGGTCATACCTTGCTTGACCATGAACAAGGTTGTAAATAGTGGAGGTATTGATGCTGAATTATTTTTTGAATGTTTGCTTGAGAGGGTTTGTAGTGGCATGGGCGCTTGCCGTGACAGCGTGTGGCGGCGGTTCCTCGGACTCAAATTCCATATCGGGTGTTCTTTGCGGCTATTCGAATAATGGAACCCAAAATCTGGTTTA
>CANKNK010000305.1 GCA_947483455.1 Comamonadaceae bacterium
GGCACAGATGCGCCAGAACTGGCCCACAGTGGACTTTCAATTGCAAACTGCTGTGGGAGAAAACCCGCGCTTGATTGAACTCCTGGCCGATATCGCGATGGCCGAGGGCAGAGGGAAAAACCCAAATTAGCGCATAATGAATGGATTCTTTAGCTTAATTTAGTTATGAACCTTCACCAATTTCGCTTTGTCCAGGAAGCCGTTCGGCACAACCTGAACCTGACCGAAGCAGCCAAGGCCTTGCACACCTCCCAGCCCGGGGTTTCCAAAGCGATCATTGAATTGGAACAGGAGCTAGGCATTGAAATTTTCACCCGGCACGGCAAGCGCCTCAAGCGCGTGACCGAACCGGGGCGCCACGTGGTCAGCAGCATTGACCTAATCCTGCGCGAACTGGGCAACCTCAAACGCATCGGCGAGCAGTACAGCCAGGAGGACAGCGGTACCCTGTCCATCGCGACCACCCATACGCAGGCGCGCTATGTGTTGCCAGAAAAAGTGGCCAGCCTGCGGGCCAGCTTTCCCAAAGTCAATATCAGCCTGCACCAGGGCGCGCCCGACCAAGTGGCACGCATGGTGATCGACGAGGTGGCCGAAATCGGCATCGCCACCGAGTCTCTGGCTTCCTACCCCGAACTGGTGACCCTGCCCTGCTACGAATGGCAGCACATGTTGGTCATGCCGGTGGACCATCCCTTGGCCGCGCGGTCGCGCATCACGCTAGAAGACGTCGCTGCCGAGCCGCTGATTACCTACCACCCGTCCTTCACCGGCCGCACCAAAATCGATGCCGCCTTCGCCGCGCGCAAGCTACAGCCGCGAATTGCGCTAGAGGCCATCGACTCGGACGTCATCACCACCTATGTGCGCCTGGGCTTAGGCCTCGGTATCGCCGCCGAAATGGCGGTGCGCGACTTGCAAGCAGACGGAGGAAAAAATGGCTTGGTGGTACGCCCCGCGGGCCATTTGTTTGGCCAGAATATGACCCGCGTCGCATTTAAGCGCAGCGCCTATTTGCGCAATTTTGTATATACCTTTACTGCGCTGCTCAGCGAACGCCTCAGCCGCCATACCGTGGAGCGGGCCATGGGCGGCCACTTCACCGACTCGGATATTTAACGCGTCTGGCCTGAAGCCCATCCCGCGCCCCTTTTCACCATGCCACACAACGCCCCCGCCACCCCCATTGTTTCAACCCCGGCGCTGCGCAGCCGATTGCCTGACGTCGGCACCACGATTTTCACCCTCATGTCGGCGCTTGCCACCGAACACCAATCGGTGAATTTGGGCCAGGGTTTCCCAGACTTTGCTTGCGATCCGGTTTTGCTGGACGCCGTCAGCCAGGCCATGCGCCAAGGGCACAACCAGTACCCGCCTATGGCCGGGGTACTCAGCCTGCGCGAAGCCGTGGCCGACAAAGTCGAGCACCTATACGGTCATCGCTACCGCGGGGCAGACGAAATCACGATCACCGCCGGGGCCACGCAGGCGATTATTTCCATCGTCTTGGCGGTGGTGCACCCCGGCGACGAAGTGATCGTGCTGGAGCCCTGCTACGACAGCTACCTGCCCAATATCGCCTTAGCCGGTGGCGTGGCGGTACGCGTGCCTTTAACGCCGGGCAGCTTCCGCCCGGACTTTGACAAGATCGCCGCGGCCATTAGCCCGCGCACCCGTTGCATCATCATCAATTCGCCCCATAACCCCAGCGGCACCATCTGGAGCCAGGCCGACATGCTGCGTCTGCAGGAAATTTTGGCGCCGACCGATGTGCTGGTGATCAGCGACGAGGTCTATGAACACATGGTCTATGACGGCGCGCCGCACGAAAGCGTGGCCCGCTACCCCGGCCTGGCAGCGCGCAGCTTTATGGTGTCTAGCTTTGGCAAAACCTACCATGTCACAGGCTGGAAAGTCGGTTTTGTGGCGGCCCCGGCAGCCCTGAGCGCCGAACTACGTAAAGTGCACCAGTTCAATGTATTTACGGTGAACACGCCGGTGCAATACGGTTTAGCGGCCTATATGCAGGAGCCGGCCCACTACCTAGCATTGCCCGCTTTCTACCAAGGCAAGCGCGATCTTTTTCGCCAAGGTTTAGCACAGACGCGTTTTCGCCTGCTACCCAGCGAAGGTACGTTTTTTCAGTGCGCAGACATTGCGCAAGTGAGCGATATGAGCGAGGCCGAATTTTGCCGGTGGCTCACGATTGAAATCGGCGTGACGGCCATCCCGATGTCGGCTTTTTACCGCGACGCCTTCGACCAAAAAATAGTGCGCTTTTGCTTTGCGAAGGAAGAGGCGACCTTGCGCAAAGCCTTAAAGCGCTTATCCCAGCTTTAGCGAATTTGTGCATACGCCACGGTGTCGCGCATTGATCTGATTGATGTAGAAATTTTTGAAAGTACCCACCCATGTCCCTAACCATCAGCGCCCATACCGCGCAATTTGCCACCGCACCGCAAATCGCCCCCGAGGACATGCCTGCCATCGCGGCGCAAGGCTTTAGCACCGTCGTGAACAACCGCCCCGATGGCGAAGGCGGGCCCGATCAACCCAGCTCAGAAGCCATGTCCCAGGCCGCGCAGGCGGCGGGCCTGGAGTACCACTATCTGCCGGTGATCAGCGGCCAAATCACGCCCGAGCAAGTTGCCCGCTTCGCCACCATCGTGGCCGCCGCATCCGGCCCGGTACTGGCCTTTTGCCGAAGTGGCGCACGTTCGACCAATATCTGGCGCATGGGCCAGTAAAGCCTTTAGCTGCCTAGTTGCGCCCAGGCTTTTTCCAGGCGCTTGACGCTGACCGGTTGGGGTGTGCGCAGCTCTTGCGCAAAAAAGCTGACGCGCAGCTCTTCCATCAGCCAGCGGAATTCGGCCATGCGTTCATCGACCACGCCCTTGCGCTCGGCGACCAAGCGCCAGTAGCGCTGCTCCAGCGGGCGCAACTCGGCCAGGCGGGCTGCATCGCGCGCCGGGTCGGCGCGGTATTTGTCCAAGCGCAAGGTGATGGCTTGCAGATAGCGGGCCAGATGCTGCAAGCGCGGCCAGGGCGTGGCTTGCAAAAAACGCTTGGTCACCAGCCGCTGTAATTGCGCACCGGCGTCCTCGCACGCGCCAGCGGCGTTTTTACTGTCTTTGATTTTGCGCGCCGCATTTTGGTACTCCAGCAAA
>CANKNK010000306.1 GCA_947483455.1 Comamonadaceae bacterium
AAGGTCGTGGGCAGTGCCTGGGGCAAGATCTCTGGGTAGTCGCGGCTGAAGTGCAGGCCGCGGCTTTCATGGCGGGCGCGGGCGCTTTGGACGATCAGGTCGGCCACTTGCACCAGGTTACGCAATTCCAGCAGGTCGCGGCTGACATGGAAGTTAGCGTAAAACTCATTGATCTCGCCTTGCAGTAGCGCGATGCGGTGCGCCGCGCGCTCTAGGCGCTTGTTGGTGCGCACAATGCCCACGTAATCCCACATGAAGCGGCGCAACTCGTCCCAGTTGTGCGAAATCACCACCGATTCGTCAGCATCGGTCACCCGGCTGTCGTCCCACGCTGGCAAAGCCGGTGGCGCGTTTAAGGTGCTGTTTTCAATGTCGTGGCTGGCCGCGCGGGCAAACACCATGCACTCCACCAGCGAATTGCTGGCCAACCGGTTGGCGCCGTGCAATCCGCTGCAGGCTGCTTCGCCAATGGCGTACAAACCGGCCAGATCGGTGCGGCCCTGCAAATCGGCCAGTACGCCACCGCAGGTGTAATGCGCCGCCGGCACCACGGGTATCGGGGCGCGGCTGATGTCGATGCCCAATTCCAGGCAACGGGCATAAATATTGGGAAAGTGTTCCTGGATAAAGGCCAGCGGTTGGTGTGAGATATCCAAATACACGCAATCGAAACCACCTTTTTTCATCTCAAAGTCGATGGCGCGGGCCACCACATCGCGCGGCGCCAGTTCGGCGCGGGCATCGTGTTTGGGCATAAAGCGTGTGCCATCGGGCAGCAGCAAACGGCCGCCTTCGCCGCGCACCGCTTCGCTGATCAGGAAAGACTTGGCGTGCGGGTGGTACAGGCAGGTGGGGTGGAACTGGATGAACTCCATGTTTTGCACCCGGCACCCTGCGCGCCAAGCCGCTGCGATACCGTCGCCGGTGGCGGTGTCGGGGTTGGTGGTGTACAGATAGACCTTGCCTGCCCCGCCGGTGGCCAGCAAAGTGTGTGGCGCGCGAAAGGTCAGCACTTCGTCGCGGTCTTCGTCTAGCGCGTACAAGCCCAGGCAGCGGCGCTGAGCGTTTTGCTTGCCCGCGATTTTGTCGCTGGTGATCAGGTCTACCAGCGTGTGGTTTTCATACAGCGTGATGTTGGCGGTTTGCTGCACCCGCTCGATCAGCGTGCGCTGCACCGCAGCACCGGTCGCGTCCGTCACATGCACGATGCGCCGTGCGCTGTGGCCGCCTTCGCGCGTCAGGTGTAACTCGCCGCTGTCCTCGGTGCTAAAGGGCACGCCCATGGCTTGCAACCAGGCAATGGCCTGCGGCGCCTGTTCAACCACAAACTGCGTGGCCGCCAGATCGCACAAACCGGCGCCCGCGACCAGGGTGTCATCCACATGCGCGGCAAAGCTGTCGGTTTTGTCCCAGACCGCCGCGATACCGCCTTGGGCCCAGCCGCTGGAGCCTTCGCGTACCGCGCGTTTGGTAATCACGGCGACGCGGTACTTGCTCGACAGCAGCAGCGCCGCACTGAGCCCGGCCAGGCCACTGCCGACAATTAAAACGTCAAAGTCCAGCGAGGAGGAGGGCTGCGCGCTCGCCATGGTTTAGTGAATCCGCATACCGGGCTGCGCGCCGGGCCAGGGGTTCAGGATGTAGATGCCGGGCTCGGCTTTTTCGTCCGCATGGCTGGCCGCCAACACCATGCCTTCGGACACGCCAAATTTCATTTTGCGCGGCGCCAGGTTGGCCACCAGCACCGTGAGTTGGCCCACCAACTCTTCAGGCTTATACATGCTGGCAATGCCAGAGAACACATTGCGCATACGCCCTTCGCCCACGTCCAGCGTGAGGCGCAAAAGCTTGACCGAACCCTCTACCGCTTCGCAGTTCACAATTTTTGCGATGCGTAAATCGATTTTGGTGAAGTCGTCGATGGAGATCGTGGGCGCGATGTCTTCGCCCCCGGGGATCGTTGAAACGGCTTCAGGCAGGCCAGTGGAGGAATTGGGGTCAGATCCCGATTTTCCAGCGGACAACTCGGGCTCTGTCATCAATTTTGCAGGCGGCTCGAACAGAGCGTTTAGTTGTTCTGGGGTGACGCGTTGCATAAGGTGAGCGTAGGGCTGGATGCTGGTGACATAACCCGTCACAGTCCAATATTCCATGCTCGTGCCCACGAATGTCTGAACCGCTTTCGCCAAGGAAGGCAACACGGGAGCGAGATAGCGGCTTAGCTCCGCAAAAGCGTTGATAAGCACAGAGCAAACTTGGTGCAGAGCTTCGTTATTTGCTGTGTCCTTGGCCAATTCCCAAGGCTTGTTCCGATCTACATACGCATTGACCTTGTCGGCCAGCAGCATGATCTCGCGCGTGGCTTTGCCAAATTCGCGGGCTTCATACGCTTTTGCCAGTTCGTCTTTGGCAGCGTGAATTTCAACAAGCAGCGCGCCGCCTTGTTCGCCAAATGCCTGCGTGAGCTTGCCCTCGAAGCGCTTGCTGATAAACCCTGCTGCCCGACTCGCAATGTTCACAAACTTACCGATCAAATCGCTATTGACCCGCGCCATGAAATCGTCGGCATTGAAATCGATGTCTTCATTGCGCGCCGAAAGCTTGGCCGCCAGGTAGTAGCGCAACCACTCGGGGTTCATGCCCAAGCCCAGGTATTTGAGTGGGTCTAGACCGGTGCCGCGGCTTTTGCTCATCTTCTCGCCGTTGTTCACCGTCAAAAAGCCGTGGACAAACACCTTGTCCGGCGCTTTGCGGCCACTGAAATGCAGCATGGCAGGCCAGAACAAGGTGTGGAAGGTCACGATGTCTTTGCCAATAAAGTGGTACTGCTCCAGGTCCGGCTGGGCCATATAGGCGGCGTAGTCTTGGCCGCGCCGTTCCAAGAGGTTTTTGAGCGAGGCTAAGTAGCCCACCGGCGCGTCCAGCCAGACATAAAAATACTTGCCCGGTGCATCCGGTATTTCGATGCCGAAGTAGGGCGCATCGCGGCTGATGTCCCAGTCGCCCAGGCCTTCGCTGCTGCTGCCGTCAGGGTTGCTGCGTACGCTAAACCATTCCTTGACCTTGTTGGCCACTTCGGGCTGCAGGCGTCCGTCTTGCGTCCACTTTTGCAAAAACTCGACGCAGCGCGGGTCCGACAATTTGAAGAAAAAATGCTCCGA
>CANKNK010000307.1 GCA_947483455.1 Comamonadaceae bacterium
TACCTGGTGCGCGCTACATGGCGTTTCAGACCGCGGTGCAATTGGCCAACCGCGCCGGTGCCCTCAACGATATCGAATATTCTGAGTTCGTAGTAAAAACCCAGGCGTTTGCCGATGCCATGAATGCTACGCCCGAGTTTCGCGAGATGCGCGACGAAGTGGCACGCGCCAGGGAACTTGATCATTTCGCCAGCCAAAACGACGCCCAGTTGGGTCTGAACCTGCGTGCCCGCCATGCCGCCTGGAGCCCGGGCTACATCACCCAGGTGGCGGCGCAACATGGTTTTGTGCCTGGCCAATTGCCCGGGCGCATGGTGCTGCCCGCACCGGTAGATGGGCTGCCACCCTTGCTGGCGCTGACCTTTGACAGCCAGGCCGCATTGGCTGAAGACCCCGCGCAGTCGGCCATTTTTGACATCGTCTTTCATTTGGACGTACCGCAGGTGGACCGCGCCGAACAGGCGTTTGAACGCATGTGCCAAGCCGCGCAAGCCATGGGCAATAGCATGGACGGTATCGTCACCGACGACAACGGCCAGGCCTTGCCGCTGCAGGCGCTGGACTCCATCAGCCATGAGTTGGTACAGCTCTATGACCGCCTGGGGCAGCGCGACTTTCCCGCCGGTTCTGCGCTGGCGCGGCGCTTGTTTTCCTAAGCGCGCCGCTCGCCTGCCTACGGGCTTTTCCATCTCACACCGTAAGTTCAGAAAGTAGGGCCGCAGGTGAGCACCCCCGAGTTGTTCGATAGCGCAGATCCCCCGGACCCTGTGGCGGCGCAGATGGCCTTACTGCGGGCACAACTGCAGCACCACGGTCATTTGTACTATGTGCTGGACGCCCCCGAATTGCCGGACGCAGAATACGACCGCATGTTTGGCGCCCTGCAAGCGCTTGAAGAAGCGCACCCGCACTTGCGTACCTTGGACTCGCCCACCCAGCGTGTGGGTGGCAAGGCCCTAGCGCAATTTGACAGCGTCCGCCATGTGGTGCCTATGCTGAGCATACGGACCGAAACCGATACCGAGTCGACCGGCGCGCAGGCTTTTGACACCCGTATCCGCAAAGAGTTGGAACTGATGGAAGGCGCGCCGGCCGTGCACTACGTGACCGAGCTCAAGTTTGATGGTCTGGCCATGAGTTTGCGCTATGAAAACGGCGTGTTGGTGCAAGCTGCTACCCGGGGCGATGGCGAATACGGCGAAGACGTGACACACAACGCGCGCACGATAGGGCAGATACCGCTGCGATTACAGGATGCGCCGCCGGTGCTGGAAGTGCGAGGCGAGGTGTATATGCGCCGCGATGATTTTGAGGCCCTGAACACGCGTCAGCGCGCGCGCATCGCGCAGGGCGACAAAGGCGAAAAAACCTTTGTCAATCCGCGCAATGCAGCCGCTGGTGCGGTGCGCCAATTAGACCCCGTAATCGCGGCACAGCGGCCCTTGAGTTTTTTTGCCTACGGTGTCGGTGAAGTGCAAGGCGGCCCGGCTTGGCCAACGCATATGGATTTGCTGATGGCGCTCAAGGCTTGGGGTTTTCCTGTGGCGGCGCAAACGGCGACTGCCATGGGGGCGCAGGGCCTGCTGGACTTTCACCAGCGCATGGGCGCGCAGCGCGACCAACTACCGTTTGATATTGATGGCGTGGTCTACAAGGTCAACAGCCTGGCATTGCAGCAACGCCTGGGCTTTGTGAGCCGCGAGCCACGTTGGGCCGTCGCGCATAAATACCCGGCCCAAGAGCAAGTGACCACGGTGCTGGCCATTGATGTGCAAGTAGGGCGTACCGGCAAGCTCACGCCGGTGGCCAAACTGGCACCGGTATTTGTGGGCGGCGTTACCGTCACCAATGCCACGCTGCACAACGAAGACGAGGCTCGGCGCAAAGACGTGCGTGTGGGCGATAGCGTCATCGTGCGTCGCGCAGGCGACGTGATTCCCGAGGTGGTCAGTGTGTTGCCTGCTAGCTTGGAGTCGCCCGGGCGTGGCGATGTATTCACCATGCCACGCGCCTGCCCGGTGTGCGGGTCTGCTGCTTTGCGCGAGGAAGACGAGGCCGACTACCGCTGCACGGGCGGCCTGTTTTGCAGCGCGCAGCGCAAGCAGGCGATTTCGCATTTTGTGCAGCGCCGCGCAGTGGAGGTGGAAGGCCTGGGCGAAAAATTAGTGGACCAATTGGTAGAGGCTGGCCTGGTGCGCACCTTGCCCGATATTTACCGATTGGGCTTTACGGCCTTGGCAGCCTTGGAGCGCATGGCCGATAAATCGGCCAACAATTTACTAGAGGCTTTGGAAAATTCCAAGTCCACCACGCTGCCGCGCTTTTTGTACGGCCTAGGTATACGCCATGTGGGTGAGGCTACTGCCAAAGAGTTGGCCCGGCATTTTGGCGATGTCCACGCCATCATGGACGCTCCCATGGAAAAGCTGCTGGAGGTCAACGATGTCGGGCCCACGGTGGCGCAAAGCTTGCGGGCGTTTTTTGACCAGGTGCACAACCGCGAAGTGGTCGAACAACTGCGCGCTTGCGGCGTGCATTGGCCAGCCATGCAGGCCGCATCGGATGCGCCTAAGCCGCTGGCGGGCTTGACTTTTGTCATTACCGGAACCCTGCCCACTTTGGGGCGCGACGCGGCTAAAGCATTGATTGAAGACGCTGGCGCCAAAGTGGCTGGTTCGGTGAGTAAAAAAACCAGTTATGTGCTCGCTGGCAGCGAAGCCGGTAGCAAACTGGACAAGGCGCAGGAACTGGGTGTGCCCGTCATAGACGAGGCCGCTTTGCTCAAAATGCTGGAGGTACTCTGATGGCAGTTCGTGAGATTTTGAAAATGGGCGATCCGCGCTTGTTGCGCGTGGCGCAAAAGGTGCAGCAATGGGATACCGATGCATTGCATTTGCTGGTGACAGACCTGCTCGACACCATGCGCGCGGCTAATGGGGCGGGCTTGGCAGCACCGCAAATCGGGGTGGACCTGCAGGTAGTGCTCTTTGGCTCGGACGAACGCAACCCACGCTACCCGGACCGGCCCTTGGTGCCACGCACGGTACTGGTCAACCCCACTATCACGCCCTTAGGTAAAGAAGAGGAATCTGATTGGGAAGGGTGTCTCTCGGTTCCGGGCCTGCGAGGCGTGGTGCCACGTTGGAGCCGCATCCGTTATA
>CANKNK010000308.1 GCA_947483455.1 Comamonadaceae bacterium
GTCCACCACATCGACCATGGCCTTGACACAATCGGCCACGAGCGCCGGTTCATTCATCAGGCAGGCGCCAAAGGCGCCACGCTGCACCCGCTCGCTGGGGCAACCGCAGTTGAGGTTGATTTCGTCGTAGCCCCAATCTGCCCCCATGCGCGCGGCGCGCGCCAGGTCTGCCGGTTCGCTACCGCCCAGCTGCAAGGCCAGCGGCTGCTCCTCAGCGTTAAAACGCAAATGCCGCGCCACATCGCCGTGCAGCAGGGCGCCGGTGGTCACCATCTCGGTATAGAGCCGGGTGTGGCGCGTCAGCAGACGGTGGAAATAACGGCAATGGCGGTCGGTCCAATCCATCATGGGGGCCACGGAGAGGCGCCAGCGGGTATAGGTAGCGGGATGGCCAGATGCCGAATCCATCGAGGTCACTGATGCGGGTGTAGAAAACTCCATTCCCGCATTATCCCTAGGCGGGACATTCTTCAAACCACCACGCACCAAGGTGCGGCGTCATGCACCAAGCCCATCCACAAGGCCCAGGCCGCGCTGGCGGCTAAAGCGGCGCCGGCTAGGCGCACGCCCCAGTCGCCAGTCGCTGCGGCCGACGGTGTGCGCGCCGCCAGGCGCAGCCACAGCCAAGGCCCGGCCAACATGGTGATGCCGCTGCCCAGCGCGAACAAGGCCATGAGCAGCGCACCACCCGCAACACTCCCAGCCAGTGCCGACACCATAACGGCGGAATACAACAGGCCGCAAGGCAGCAGCGCCCAAAGCATGCCCACCAGGCCCGGCGCCGCGCCCCTGTGCAGGCCTAGGCTTTGTGTGCGTGCCCATAAAAAACGGCCTAGTGTTTCCAGCCAGCGCGGCTGGCGCGCGCGCCATAACAAAAGCAAACCCAGCGCGATGGCGGCGATATGCAAAAAAGTCCAGAGCGGGCGCAGCGCCACCGACTGAACGGTAAGCCAGCCCAGGCCTTGCATGGACGCAGCGGCCAGTGCACCCAGCGCTGCATAACCCATGACGCGTCCGGCCTGAAAAGCCAGCAGCGCGCGACCGCGCGCCGCGCCCGCTGCTTGGCCTATGCCCGCGCACGCGGCGCCGCACATGGCCACGCAATGCGGACCACCGGCCAAGCCCATCAAAAATGCGGTGGGCGCGAGGGAGACAAGGGCATAGGGCACAGGCCGATGCTAAGCGCTCTTACAAGATTTTGGAAAAACGGTTGCGGTTCACGTCGGCTTGCAAGTGGCGGTCAAACACCATGGCAATCGCCCGCACGAAGTACCAGCCCATGGCGGTGACCTGAATCCCTGCGGCGTCCACCTCCACCAAACCCTGCACTTGTAGCGGCTCCAGGGCTTGCAACTCTGGCGCGAAGTAGCGGGCAAAGTCCACTAGGTGGGCCGCGGACACCGACTCAAAATGCACCGCGCCCTGGCACATCAAAGCCATGATGACGGAGCGACGCAGTATGTCGTCGCGACTGAGCGCCAGCCCGCGCACTACCGGCAGATGGTCGTGGTTGAGCAGGTCGTAGTACTCGTCCAGGGTCTTGGCATTTTGGCTATACACCGCGCCTACGCAGCCTATAGAAGAAACGCCCAGGGCGATCAGGTCGCAATCGGGCTGCGTGCTGTAGCCTTGGAAATTGCGGTGCAAACGCCCCTGGCGCTTGGCCACGGCCAATGCGTCTTCTGCCAGGGCAAAGTGGTCCATACCCACATAGACATAACCCGCTGCCGACAGGGCTGCCAAAGAGCGCGACAGCATGGTCACCTTATCGGCAGCGCCAGGGATTTGCATGGCGTCGATACGCCGCTGCGGCTTAAAGCGCGTGGGCAAATGCGCATAGGCGTACAGCGCAATACGGTCCGGCCGCAGGCGCGCCACTTGCTCCAAGGTACGGTCAAAGGACTGCGGGCTTTGTTGCGGCAAACCGTAAATCAAATCCACATTCACCGACTGCATCCCCTGGGCGCGCGCTGCGGCGACCAAACCGAACACCTGGCCGGTGTCCTGCACCCGGTGCACGGCTTTTTGTACGGCGGGGTCAAAGTCCTGCACACCAAAACTCAGGCGATTAAAGCCCATGGCGGCAATGGCAGCGATGCGCGCCGCATCTACCGTGCGCGGATCGACCTCGATGGATATTTCTGCGCCTTTGGTGAATCGAAAATTGGCATGCAGCAAGCGCATCAGGCCAGCCAACTGGGCGTCGGTCAAAAACGTAGGGCTGCCACCCCCCAGGTGTAGCTGGCCCAGCGGCTGCCCTCGCCCGATGCGGGCGATATGCAGCTCGATCTCTTTTTCCAGGTAGCGCAAGTATTCCACCGCGCGTTCGTGGTGCTTGGTGATTACCTTATTGCACGCACAGTAATAGCACAATGATTCGCAAAATGGAATGTGGATGTACAGCGAAATAGGCGTCACCCGCCCGCCCGCACCAAAGCGCTGGGCCAAAGCTTGCAGGTAATCCGTTTCGCCAAAGGCCTCGACAAAGCGGTCTGCTGTCGGGTAGGAGGTGTAACGCGGGCCAGCCACGTCGTAGCGGCGCAAAAGATCTTCAGAAATAGGAATGCTTACAACCATATTACGGGCTCAAGGGGTAACATCTCCCCTACTGTGGCGCAAGCCCGGTCCACAGCGGTTGATGTGCATCAAGCAATGCCCAATACAAGCCGCAAAAGCGATTCGTTGCGAAAGGTTTCTATGTTTGATCCAAACCATGCACTGCAGACCACTCCCGGTTCTGCGCAAGCGCCCCACCCCGCCAAAGTGATTGCGATCAGCTCGAGCAGTATCAAAGTGGCCTGCTCCAATTGCAACCTGCGCGAGCTATGCATGCCGGTGGGCCTGAACAAAGACGAGCTCGCCCGGGTCGATACTTTGGTGGACGTACGGCGCAAAGTAAAGAAGGGCAGCGCCCTGTTTCACAACGGCGAAAAGTTCACCAGTCTGTACGCCATACGCACCGGCTTTTTCAAAACCTGTGTCGCCACGGAAGACGGGCGCGACCAGGTGACAGGCTTTCAGATGGCGGGCGAAGTGATGGGCTTGGACGGTATCGTCAACGACCAACACACTTGCGATGCGATCGCACTAGAAGACGCCGAAGTATGCGTGCTGCCGTTTGAACGCATTGAAGAGTTGTCGCACGAGAGCGCTTCCATGCA
>CANKNK010000309.1 GCA_947483455.1 Comamonadaceae bacterium
ACCGGCAAAGCCACGGCCCGGGCCGCGGGCATCACGGCCACCACCACCATTGCGCGCGGCAAAGCCAGGGCGTGGCGCTTCGGGAATGCGTTGCTTGGGTTCCAGACCAGCCACCACTTCGGCTTTGATGGGTTGTCGTGTATAGGCCTCGATGTCAAAAATCTTGCGACGGTCGCGCAATTCGGCAAACGTGATGGCTAGGCCGTCGCGCCCTGCCCGGCCGGTACGGCCAATGCGGTGGGTGTAGTCCTCGGCCTTCATGGGCAGGCCAAAGTTAAATACATGGGTAATCGTCGGCACGTCAATCCCGCGCGCGGCCACATCGGTAGCCACCAGGATTTGCACCTGGCCCTGGCGCAGCGCCATCAAGCGACGGTTACGCAAGCCTTGGCTCAGCGCGCCATGCAAGGCCACGGCGTCAAAGCCGTCTTGCTGCAAATCGTTGGCCAAGCCATCGCATTCAATCTGGGTGCTGGCAAACACAATCGCTTGGTTGATGCCGGTGTCGCGCAGCCAGTGGTCCAGCAATTTGCGTTTGTGTTGGGCGTTATCAGCCCAGTACAACACCTGCTTGATGTTGACGTGTTTTTCTTGCGGGTTGTCAATGCTCACGCGCTGGGGTTCACGCATCACGCGGGCCGCCAGTTGTTGGATACGCGGCGCAAAAGTGGCGCTGAACATCATGGTTTGTTTGCGGTCGATCGTGAGCTGGTTGATCTCGGCCAGGTCATCGGAAAAGCCCAGGTCCAGCATGCGGTCGGCCTCGTCGACCACCAAAAATTGCACTTGGTCCAGCTTGATTTGCATGGAGCGCTGTAAGTCCAGCAAACGGCCGGGCGTAGCCACCACCAAATTGGCGTTTTGCAGCTTGGCGATTTGCAACTGATATGGCATGCCGCCTACGATGTTGGCAACGCGCAGACCGCGGCAGTGTTGCACCAGGTCGATGGCGTCATGCGCCACTTGCTGGGCCAGTTCGCGGGTCGGGCAAACAATCAGCGCGCCGGGCGTGGGGGCCTTGAAATTACGGGCATTGGTGGGGTCTTTACGCTTGGGGCGCTTAGGAGGCGCCTCGCCTTTGGCGGCCGCTTGCGCCACAGCTTCTTCGTAGGCTTGACGCTCGTCGGCTTCGGCCTGCGCCATTTGCTTGAGCAAGGTATGCAATACCGGCAGCAAAAATGCGGCGGTCTTACCGCTTCCGGTTTGGCTGGACACCATCAAGTCGATGTATTTTTTAGCGCCCTTGTCTACACCTTCGGTGGGTAAAGCCAAAGGAATAACTTTGGTTTGTACCGGTGTGGGCTGGGTGTAACCCAGATCCATACAGGCTTTTACCAACTCGGGGGCAAGGTCCAGGGCCAAAAAGCCGTTGGGCTCCGCTGGCACAGCAGATGCTTCGTCAGCCGCGGCCAAGGCTTCGTCCGCCATGGGCGCTTGGGCGCTGTGGTTCAGCTCGAAAGCCTCGCCATCTGGGGTGGAATAGGTGTGTTCGGGCGCGAATTCGCCCGATGCGATCAAAGAATCAGTCATAGTTTCACTCACACAGCAACGCCACCCGCGAGGTGGGCGTTCCGTCAATGGTTAAAAAACATCAACCATCAAACGGAGGCTGCGCCAGGTGCGTCTGCTACGCTGCCGGTGCGGCTGGGGCCCTCTTGAATGGACCCGGTGAATGTTGGGAGATGTGCAAATTTCGCTGGCCCCGGCCTGGTTGCCGTGCTGCCGTTTGGCGAAGCCCTCGATTATGACACGGATTCGGGTTTATACCCATACGCAGGTCTCACGGATCGTAAAGTTGGGTGCGCCACGCCCCCGATGTACGCGCCGCTCGCTCAGACTTTCAAAAAATGGGTGCGATAGTGTTCCAACTCATCAATGGACTCGTGTACATCGGCCAGGGCGGTATGTTTTTGCTGCTTTTTAAATCCGGCATACACCTCGGGCCGCCAGCGCAGACTGAGCTCCTTTAAGGTGCTGACATCCAGGTTGCGGTAGTGAAAAAAGGCCTCCAGGCGCGGCATATAGGCGGCCAAAAAACGCCGGTCCTGCCCAATGGTGTTGCCGCACATGGGCGAAGCACCGGGAGGCACCAATGGCGTCAAAAATGCGATAAAGGCATCCTCGGCCTCGGCCTCTGTCACGGTGGAGGCACGCACTTTGTCGATCAGGCCGCTTTTGCCATGGGTTCCTTTGTTCCAGGCATCCATGGCGTCTAGTTGCGCGTCCGATTGGTGGATCACAAACACCGGGCCCTCGGTGCGCGACTCCAGCATTGGGCCCGTCACCACCACGGCGATTTCGATGATGCGGTCCTGCGCCGGGTGCAAACCCGTCATTTCGCAGTCCAGCCAGATCAGGTTTTTGTCGGATTTCGTGAGTGGGCTTAAGGTGTCTTGCATAGCCGAGATTGTCGCCTATGGCCTAAACTGCGGCTCCATGCAAGACACCGCCTTCAATCCCTCCGACACCCTAACCCTTATTTTTGCACTGGCCCTGGCCTCTAGCCTATTGCTGAAATTGTGGCTGGCCACACGCCAAATTCGCCATGTAGCGAGCCACCGCGACGCAGTCCCGCTGGCCTTTGCATCCACCATCGAACTGCCAGCGCACCAGCGCGCCGCCGATTACACGGTAGTGAAAACACGTTTTGGCCTGATTGAACTGGCTTGGGGAGCGGCCCTTGCTTTGGGGTGGACGCTATTAGGAGGCTTATCGGCACTGAATGGGGCTTTACTGGACAGCATGGGCCCGGGCCTGTGGCAACAACTGGCCTTGGTGGGCGCCTTCACCGCCATCAACACACTGTTGGAGTTGCCGTTCTCGGTTTACGCCACGTTTGTGATTGAAGCGCGCTTTGGATTTAACAAAACCAGCGGCAAACTGTGGATGCAAGACCTGATCAAGTCTTTGGCCTTGGGCCTGCTGATCGGCGGCCCCCTGCTGGCCCTGGTGCTGTGGCTGATGGCTGCGGCGGGCCCGCTGTGGTGGGCCTGGACCTGGGGCGTGTGGATGGGCTTTAACCTGCTGGCCATGCTGATTTACCCCACCTGGATTGCGCCGCTGTTCAACAAATTCCAAGTGCTGGACGACGCCACCTTGACCGAGCGCGTGCGCGCATTGATGCAGCGCTGCGGCTTTCAGGCGCAAGGTTTTTATGTGA
>CANKNK010000310.1 GCA_947483455.1 Comamonadaceae bacterium
CTGTGCGATTTACGGCCACTACGCGCAAATACCGCTGAAATCCCGCTTGAAAAGCCTAAAATGAATCGCATGTGAAATGGGTATCCCCCGGCTCACGCCTTAACCGGAGCTTCGCTTGAACAATCAGTGGTTTTCCAAAATTGCAGTATGGCTGGTTATCGGCCTGGTACTTTTTACCGTATTCAAGCAATTTGACTCGCACAACGGCGGCGGCGCCGTGACCTTGGGTTATTCCGATTTCTTGGAAGAAGTGCGTAACAAGCACATCAAGAGCGCCGTCATCCAAGAAGGCCAGGGCGGAACCACAGAAATCGTCGCTCTGACCTCGGACGAGCGGCGCGTTAGAACCACCGCGACCTATCTGGATCGGGGCTTGGTGGGCGATCTGATTGCCAACGGCGTGAAGTTTGATGTCAAACCGCGCGAAGAAGGTTCCTTGCTGATGACCTTGCTAGTGAGCTGGGGCCCGATGCTGCTGCTGATCGGCGTCTGGATTTATTTCATGCGCCAAATGCAAGGCGGCGGCAAAGGGGGCGCCTTCAGTTTTGGTAAAAGCAAAGCGCGCTTGCTCGATGAAAACACCAACACCGTAACCTTTGCCGACGTGGCCGGTTGCGACGAAGCCAAAGAGGAAGTCAAAGAGGTCGTGGACTTCCTCAAAGACCCCAGCAAATTCCAAAAACTCGGTGGCCGTATTCCGCGCGGTTTGCTGCTGGTCGGCCCTCCGGGCACCGGTAAAACCCTGCTGGCCAAGTCGATTGCCGGCGAAGCCAAAGTGCCGTTTTTTAGTATCTCCGGCTCAGATTTTGTGGAAATGTTTGTTGGCGTGGGTGCGTCCCGCGTGCGCGACATGTTCGACAACGCCAAGAAAAACGCACCCTGCATTATTTTTATCGACGAGATTGACGCGGTTGGCCGTCAGCGTGGCGCCGGTCTGGGTGGCGGTAATGATGAGCGAGAGCAGACGCTGAACCAAATGTTGGTCGAGATGGATGGTTTTGAGACCAACGTCGGCGTGATCGTGGTCGCTGCCACCAACCGCCCGGATATTTTGGATGCTGCTTTGTTGCGCCCGGGCCGTTTTGACCGTCAGGTGTATGTCACGCTGCCAGATATCCGCGGACGTGAGCAAATCCTCAACGTGCACATGCGCAAAGTTCCGCTGGGTCAGGACGTGAACGCCGGCATCATCGCCCGTGGCACGCCTGGCATGTCGGGCGCGGATTTGGCGAATTTGTGCAATGAGGCCGCCTTGATGGCCGCGCGCCGCAATGCCCGTTTGGTGGACATGGAAGACTTCGAAAAAGCCAAGGACAAAATCCTGATGGGCCCAGAGCGCAAGAGCATGGTCATGCCTGAAGGCGAGCGTAAAAATACCGCCTACCATGAGTCCGGCCATGCGCTGATTGGCAAGCTCTTGCCCAAATGCGATCCGGTCCACAAAGTCACCATCATCCCGCGTGGACGCGCTTTGGGCGTGACCATGAGCCTGCCGGCGCAGGACCGCTACTCCTATGACAGCGAATACATGCTCAACCAAATCAGCATGCTGTTTGGCGGACGCATCGCCGAAGAAGTGTTCATGAACCAAATGACCACCGGCGCCAGCAACGACTTTGAGCGTGCCACATCGATTGCCCGCGATATGGTGATGCGTTATGGCATGACCGATGCACTCGGCCCCATGGTGTATGCGGAAAATGAGGGCGAGGTATTCCTGGGCCGCTCGGTGACCAAGACCACCAATATGAGCGAGCAGACCATGCAAAAGGTGGATGCCGAGGTGCGCCGTATCATCGACCAGCAATACCAATTGGCCCGCAAGCTGATCGAAGACAACCAAGACAAGATGCACGCCATGGCCAAGGCCTTGCTCGAATGGGAAACCATCGACAGCGACCAACTCGACGACATCATTGCCGGCAAAGACCCGCGCCCACCCAAGGATTGGACACCCCCGAGCGCGACGCCCGGTCCGAGCGATGGCGGTGGCAATGCCGCGCCTGCCGCAACGCCGGATCCCGCGCCAACGGTGGCCTGAGCACGCCAGCGCTAAGCGACAAACGGGGCTTCAGGCCCCGTTTGCACGTATGAGGCAGCGCAATTTTCATTGAACCTCTCAGCAGTACCCCACATGCCCATTTGGCAAACCAGCCGCTTCGAAATCGATGTTTCACAGCCCCGCATCATGGGGATTGTGAACGTCACGCCGGACTCCTTCTCTGATGGCGGCTTGCATGCGAGTACCGCCGCTGCCTTGCGCCATTGCGAGCAATTACTGGCCCAAGGCGCTGACATCCTGGACATAGGCGGTGAATCCACACGTCCGGGCGCACAACCCTTATCGGCGACTGATGAGCTGGCCCGCATCCTGCCAGCCGTACGCCATGCCCTGACTCTGGGTGTGCCCGTGTCCGTCGATACCTACAAGCCGGTCGTTATGCAAGCGGTATTGGACCTGGGTGTAGACATCATTAACGATGTATGGGCATTGCGTTGGATGGCTCCTGGCTCCGTGCTGAGCGGCGTGGACGTGGTGGCAGGGCATGGGCGCTGCGGTGTTTGCCTCATGCATATGCATGGCGATCCGCAGACCATGCAAGTTGCGCCCATGGAAGGCGAGGTACTGGCTCCGGTGCTCGCGTTTTTGGCGCAGCGCAGCCAACTATTGCTGGCACGCGGAGTAACAGCGGCGCGCATTTGCATCGACCCAGGTATTGGATTCGGTAAGACGGTAGCGCAAAATTTCAGCTTGTTGGCCCGCCAGGGAGAGTTGCTTAGGCTGGGCTTACCGGTTCTAGCCGGTTGGTCTCGAAAGTCCTCCTTAGGTGCGGTGACGGGTGCCGCCGCCGGGGACCGGGTGGTGGCCAGTGCCGCTGCCGCGCTGCTGGCAGTGCACAATGGAGCGCGCATTGTCCGGGTGCATGATGTGCTGGCGACAGCGCAGGTCCTCAAGGTGCTGGCCGCTACACAAGCGGCTGCCATGAATTAGGCGCCAACGCATTCACGAATTTTTATACAGAAGCAGCAATACATGACGCGTCAATATTTCGGAACCGATGGCATTCGCGGCACGGTAGGCCAAGCGCCGATTACCCCGGACTTCATGCTGCGCCTGGGGCATGCGGTAGGGCGTGTGCTCAAACGCAGCGAAGC
>CANKNK010000311.1 GCA_947483455.1 Comamonadaceae bacterium
CACCTTGTCCGCAGGCGGCACGGTGTATGGCGTGATTCCCCAAAACCTCATGGACAAAGAAGTAGGCCACACCGGCCTGACCGAGTTACACGTGGTGGACAACATGCATACGCGTAAATCCATGATGTTCGAGCGCGCCGATGCGTTTGTAGCCCTGCCCGGTGGCATTGGTACTTTTGAAGAATTGTTTGAAATCTGGACCTGGTACCAACTAGGCGTTCACCACAAGCCATTTGGCTTGCTCAATGTGGCCGGCTACTACGACCCGCTGATCGCCATGCTGGACAGCATGGTGGCGCAAGGTTTTCTGAACCCCGCCGTGCGCGGGCTATTGCAGGTGGGGACCGATGCGGGGGAGTTGTTGCAACGAATTCACCGGTTGGCTAATGGGGACCAGTGACGGCGCCAACGCTAGGCGAAGGTGATGCCGCTTGCCGGTGGTGATTCGCACTGTTGACATGACGCACCGCAAAGGGCCACAAAGGGAAAACTTCCAAGGAGGTGATACATGCAGCCTCAGCCCTGCAACCACAACTCCAGCGGCATGCCCCCCGTGCCAATCACCAGCGGCTGCGCTTGCCCATACTGCTGCACAAACGCGCCCAGGCCTGACACATTGCCTACGTTCTGCCCGCTCTTCACTTCCATCGCTTGCAAGGTGCTGCCGTCGCGCAGCACGTAGTCCACTTCTTTTTGCCCGTTATTCCAGTAGTGGATAAGCGGATGGCGACTGCTATGCGTCAGGTGTCGGGCTAGCAGTTCGGCGCCTACCGCACTCTCGGCCAGTCGGCCCCACACCTCGGGGCGCGCTTGCGCTGCTTGCAGGCCCAGGCCTTGGGCCACCCAATGGCAGCCCATCAAGGCGTTGTTGAACACTTGCAGCTTGGGGCTGGATGCGCGTTGGCGGACAACTTGGCCCATGTATTTGGGCAGGCCGCAAGCCATGCCTGCGCCTTCCAGCAGGTCCAGGTAGTGGGCCAAGGTGGTGGTGTTGCCCGCATCGTCCAACTGCCCCAGCATCTTTTGGTAACTCAGTATTTGGCCGCTGTAGACGCAGGCCAGGTCAAACACGCGGCGCAGCAGCGCTGGCTTTTGCACTGGGGCCATCAGCAACACGTCTTTGCTGATGGTGGTTTCGATCAGCGCGTCGCTGACATAGGCGGCCCATCGGCTTTCATCATGCACCAAGGGGGCAGCGCCGGGGTAGCCTCCATAAAAGATGAATTGCTCCAGGCTAAAACCAAAGGCGTCGCGCATTTCGACGTAGCGCCAGTGGCCCAAGCGGGTAATCTCAAAGCGCCCGGCCATGCTCTCGCTCAAGCCACGGGCAATCAGCAGCGGGGCCGAGCCGAGGATGACCACGCGCACATCGCGCCCGGCGGCGGTGTCTTCGTCCCACAAGCGTTTGACTTCTTCGGTCCACTTGGACACTTTCTGAATTTCGTCCAGCACCAGAACGCAACTGCCCGCCTGCGCGGCCAGGGCGCGTGCGACTTGCCATTGCGTACCCAGCCAAATTTGGCCTTGCAGGCCGGGGCCATCGGCGCTTGCGCTGTGCTGGGCCACTGGGGCAGCCGTAGGGCTGTTGGTGTCCGCTTGTGCGTCCCGTCGCAGGTGCTCCAGGGCCTGGCGCACCAGCGTCGTTTTGCCTACTTGGCGCGGACCGGCAACCACCTGCAAAAACCGTCGAGGCTCTTTGAGCCGAGCCACCAGAGGGGACAGTGCTTCACGTTCGATGGGCATTTTGTATTTGCTCAGTGCATTGAGTAATTTATATCATTGTATTGAGTAAATTAATTTACGTCAAAAAATATCAATGAAATCAATGCTTTAGCGAAATGGAAACGGCTTGAACCCCGCCCGTCATTGGGGGCCGCAGGGGTGCAGAACCTTTAGGCCAAGCGTTCCAGTTGCCCCCGCACTTTGTCCAAAGTGCTTTCAAAATCAGCCATGCGCTGGCGCTCTTGGGTAATCACCGCAGGCGGTGCTTTCGCCACAAAGGCTTCGTTAGACAGTTTGCCCTGGGCCTTGGCGACTTCGCCTTCCAGGCGCGCGATTTCTTTGGACAGGCGCGCTTTCTCTGCGGCCACATCCACTTCGATAAACAAGCACATGCGGATGTCACCCACCACGGCTACGGGCGCGGCTTGCGCTGCGCTTTGCCAGGCGGCTTCGTCGTCGAACACTTTTACATCGCTCAGTTTGGCTAGCGCTTGCAAGACCTTGGCATTGGCGCGCATGAAGTCCGCATTGCCCAGCGCGAACAGCGGCATTTTGGTGGCCGGGGACACATTCATCTCGCCACGTAAATTACGGCAGGCATCGACCAGGGCTTTGAGCTGGTTGACATTGGCAATGGCTTGCGGGTCCACCTTGTTCAGTTGTGCCTCGGGGTAGCGTGCAATGCTGACCGACGCACCCGCCATGCCGGCTACCGGTGCGACTTTTTGCCAGAGTTCTTCGGTGATAAACGGAATGACCGGATGCGCCAGACGCAAGATGGCTTCCAGCGTCCGGATGAGTGTGCGGCGGGTAGCGCGCTGCTGCGCAGGGTCGCCGTTTTGGATTTGCACTTTGGCAATTTCCAGGTACCAGTCGCAGTATTCGTTCCATACAAACTCATACAGGGCGGTAGCCACGTTGTCGAGCCGGTATTCGGTAAAGCCCTTGGCGACTTGGTCTTCGGTTTGCTGCAGCACCGAGCTGATCCAGCGGTCGGCTTGGCTGAATTTCAGGTATTGGTAGAAGGGGCCCGCGGGAATGGCCTGACCATCCGCACCCACGCGCGGGGGCGTACATTGTTCTTTGGTGTGCTCTTGCAAACCGCAGTCCTGGCCTTCGCAATTCATCAGCACAAAGCGGGTGGCGTTCCACAGCTTGTTGCAAAAATTGCGATAGCCTTCGCAACGCTTGCTATCAAAGTTGATATTGCGGCCCAGGCTGGCCAGCGCGGCAAAGGTAAAGCGCAAGGCGTCTGCGCCATAGGCCGGAATGCCCTCAGGAAATTCTTTTTCCGTGTTTTTGCGCACTTGCGGCGCGGTCTCGGGTTTGCGCAAGCCTTGGCTGCGTTTGTCGAGCAAAGGCGCCAACGCAATGCCGTCGATCAGGTCCACCGGGTCGAGCACATTGCCTTCGGATTTGCTCATTTTTTTGC
>CANKNK010000312.1 GCA_947483455.1 Comamonadaceae bacterium
AAGGTATTGACCAAGGAAGTGCCCAAAGCGGTCGTCAGGTTGATGCGCTGCACTTCCCCACCGCTCAAGGTGCGGCTTTGTCGGTCCAGTGTCAGGTAGCCAATGCCCACGTCGCAGAGGTATTTCAGCCGCGTGCGGATTTCGTCCAGCAGTAGCTTGAGCGTTTTGTTATCCGCCTCGGAATGGGTGCCTGGGGTGGCCACCGCATCGGTACTTTGCACGTGTATTGCGTCAGTCGCGGCAGCAAACTTTTCAGCTTGCATGCTCGTAGCGCTTGGGCCTTGGGTGCTTGGCCCACGGGCTTCGAGGTCCACTTGCAAGCGGTCGAAAAACTGGCGCAGGCGGTCCAGCGGCAACAGCATCAAATCATGCAGACACAAACCGGGCAAGGCTTGCAGTTGGGCGGCGGTCCATTGCACGCCCTGCGGCATAAAGCGCTTGGTGGGCGCCAGCACCGCATCCGCATCGGCTTTGCTGCCCACTCGCCACAACAGGCTTTCGGTTTTCAGCCGTGCGCCTGCGCACACGCCGCAGGGCGTGTAGCTGCGGTACTTGGACAACAGCACACGGATGTGCATTTTGTAGGCTTTGCTTTCCAGGTATTCAAAAAACCGGTCTACGCCAAACCAGTGCTGGTTCCATTTTCCATTCCAGTGCGGCGATCCTTTGAGTACCCATTGCTGCTGCGCGGCACTGAGCTTGTACCAAGGTGTGTCACGGGGGATGCCCTCGGCCTCTGCATGGCGCATCAAATCATCCTGGCATTCCTGCCAAGCCGGTGTTTGCATAGGCTTGACGGCGCCTGCGCGCAGCGTCAACTTATCGTTGGGAATCACCAAGCCATAGTCCACGCCCACCACCCGCCCAAAGCCACGGCAAGTTTCGCAAGCGCCTACGGCGGAGTTGAAGGAGAACATCGAGGCGATGGGCTCTTGGTAGCGCACATCGCTTTGCGGGCAATGCAGCCCAGTGGAAAACGACCATGCTGCATGGCTGTCCATCCCCGACGCATTCTGCGCGTCGCTGTCCGGCGCCTGGTACACATGGACGCGGCCACTGCCACGCTTGATGGCCAGCTCCAGGGCTTCGAGTACGCGTGCTTTGTCGGCACCTTCGATGCGGAATCGGTCTGCCACCACGTCCAGCACCCGGCGCTCGCCGGAGGTCCGCTCGCCATGCACGCGGGTAAAGCCGCTGGCGCTCAGCCATTGGCTTAATTCCTCTGCGCTGGTGGCCAGCGGCAACTCTACGGGAAAGGTGACCACCAGGCGTGGATTGCCGGCTTGCGCGGCGCGCCGGATCAATTCTGCATAGATGGACTCGGGGGTGTCGTGCTGCACTGGCTGGGCACTCACACGGTCAAATAAATTTCCCGCACGGGAAAACAAGAGCTTGAGATGGTCGTTCAGCTCCGTCATCGTGCCCACGGTAGAGCGGCTGGACCGTACCGGATTAGTCTGGTCGATGGCGATGGCCGGGGGAACGCCCTCCACCTTGTCCACCGCTGGCTTGTCCATGCGGTCCAGAAACTGACGCGCATAGGCGGAAAAGGTTTCGACATAGCGCCGCTGCCCTTCGGCGTACAGCGTGTCAAAGACCAGGCTAGATTTGCCCGAGCCGCTAGGACCTGTGACCACCGTCAATTCGCCAGTGCGAATGTCCAGGTCCAGGTTTTTTAAATTATGTTGCCGCGCTCCGCGGATGCGGATGGTGCCCTCGGACATAGTGACGCGCTCCAAAGTAGGGGAGCAGCATTCTAGGCATTGCGCACCGGTTTAAACCGGTGCGCGGGCATTTGGGCAGCAGTTACTGGACTATTTTGCTTCACTGGCCGCGGCGGCGGGCTTCTCAGCTTCGACAGCGGCAGGGGCTTGCTCGCCATGCTTTTCGCCGCTCATATCAATATCTCCGCCCTTGCTCAAAATATACAAAGCCAAGGCCGCAAACAGGGCAAAGCCCACTGCGATTTTCCACATCGTGTTTCTCCCAAAAAATAGGCCCTCAGAACGAGGGCCCGTCCGGTGTCCCGGCGCCATGCCGGTAACACCTTAGTTACATGTTGATCAGTCGTTGGCGTAAATATCCACGTCCTTGGTTTCCTTGATGAACAAGCCACCAATGACCACCGTAGCGCCCGCGATGATGATCGGGTACCACAAGCCGTTGTACATATTGCCGGTCTGCGCCACGATGGCAAACGCGGTGGTGGGCAGCAAGCCGCCGAACCAGCCGTTGCCAATGTGGTAGGGCAGGCTCATGGAGGTGTAGCGGATACGCGTGGGGAACATTTCCACCAGCATCGCTGCGATGGGGCCGTACACCATGGTCACCAAAATCACCAGGTAGGTCAAGATGATGACCACAGAGACTCTGTCAAACTTCGCCATATCTGCTTTGGCGGGGTAACCAGCCGCTTTGAGGGCTGCCGACAACTTCCCAGAGAAGGTGGCGTCCTTGGCGGTTTTTTCGCCGCTCAAGGCCTTGACACTAGCGCTAGCTGCTGCAATTGCTTTGGGATCTTTAGGATCTGCGGCATTGAGCGCTTCCAACTTGGCTTCGGCCGCCGCTTTGGCTGCCGCGATGTCTTCTGGCGTCACCACGGTCGTCACTTCGGTATCACCCACTTTGATGACCGCAGCTTGACCCGCCGGGGCAACCAGGTTGTCGTAGCTGACCGAAGCCGAAGCCAACTTTTGCTTGGCAATGTCGCAAGACGAGGTGAACTTTTTGGTACCCGTCGGGTTGAACTGGAAGGAGCACTCGGCCGGATCCGCCGTCACAGTCACCTTAGCGGCAGCTTGTGCGGCGGCCAGATCCGGGTTGGCAGCTTTGGTCAGGGCGGTAAACACCGGGAAGTAGGTGACGGCAGCCAAAAAGCAACCGGCCAGAATGATGGGCTTGCGGCCAATCTTGTCCGAAAGCGCACCAAACACAATGAAGAAGGGTGTACCAATGATCAGAGAGATCGCGATCATGATGTTGGCGGTCGGCCCGTCGACTTTGAGCGCCTGCGTCAGGAAAAACAGCGCATAAAACTGGCCCGAATACCAAACCACGGCCTGGCCTGCGGTCAAGCCGACCAGGGCCAAGATCACAATCTTTAGGTTTTTCCATTCGCCAAAAGACTCACTCAAAGGCGCTTTGGAG
>CANKNK010000313.1 GCA_947483455.1 Comamonadaceae bacterium
CGCAGGGCTTGCCCCATGCGCAGTTTCGTGGACAGCGTGGCTGTGGGCGTGTGCCCCATGTTCATGGCCGTGGTGCCACAACTCCGCTTTGTCCAACAAAAAGAAAAACACCAGACCAATCAGCAGCGTCATGAACAAATCATGGGCGCCAGCTTGGCTTTCAAAGGCTTCTGGCAGCAAATGCATAAACGCGGTGGCCAGCAAGGCCCCGGCCGCCATGCTCAGCATGTGCTGGGTGTAGCGGGCCAGCATCCCAAAGCTCAGCGCCGCCGCCACCCACACACTGCCAATGCCAGCGCACAGGGTGCCGACCAAAATCGCAAAAATAATCACCAGCGATCCTTTAGTATTTCACCAAGAGGGCTCACACCCTTGGGGCGCGTATTGTGCAACAGGCAGGACGTGGGCCGACTCAATGCGCTTGGTCCCAATTGGGCCCCACCCCTACTTCTGCCAGCAGCGGCACTTTGAGCTGCGCTACCGCAGCCATGATGCGCGGGATTTCGATGCGCAGCCAATCCACCTCGGCGAGCGGCACTTCGAACACCAGTTCGTCATGCACTTGCATGATCATTCGCGTGCCATAGCCCCCGGCATCCAATGCGCGCTGTACCTGCACCATGCTGAGCTTGATTAAATCAGCCGCAGTGCCCTGCATGGGCGCATTGATGGCGGCGCGCTCGGCGCCAGCGCGGCGCTGGCCGTTGGGCGAATTGATTTCCGGCAGGTATAAACGGCGGCCGAATACGGTTTGCACATAGCCTTGCGCTTTGGCCTGTGCCCGGGTGTCGTCCATATAGCGTTTGACACCCGCAAAGCGCGCAAAGTAGCGCTCGATATAGTTTTTGGCGGCGGTATTGTCGATACCCAGGTTGCGCGCTAGGCCGTAAGCGCTCATGCCGTAAATCAATCCAAAGTTAATGACCTTGGCATAGCGGCGCTGCTCGTTGCTGACCTGGTCCAGCGCGAGGCCAAAGACCTCGGCAGCCGTGGCGCGGTGCACATCCAGGCCCTGGTGAAAGGCCTGCAAAAGTGCCTCATCTGCGCTGATATGCGCCATGATGCGCAACTCAATCTGGCTGTAGTCGGCACTGGCGATCACGCTACCAGCCGGGGCGACAAAAGCTTCGCGCACACGCCGTCCTTCGGGCGTGCGAATAGGAATGTTTTGCAAATTCGGGTCGTTGCTGGACAGGCGCCCCGTGACCGCGACCGCCTGTGCGTAATGGGTGTGGACGCGACCGGTGCGCGGCAGAGCCAGTTGTGCCAACTTGTCGGTATACGTACCCTTGAGTTTGGACAGCCCCCGGTGCTCCAAAATTTTGGCCGGGAGTGGAAAGTCTTCGGCCAGTTTTTCAAGCACTTCCTCGTCGGTACTGGGCGCACCGGTAGCGGTTTTCTTGACCACCGGCAGACCCAGTTTGACGAAAAATATGTCGCCAATCTGTTTGGGACTACTCAGGTTAAAGGGCTGGCCGGCCAGGGCATGCGCCTCGGTTTCCAACTCCACAATGCGGGTACCCAATTGCTGGCTTTGCGCGGCCAGCGTCGGGGCGTCGATGAGCACGCCGTTGCGCTCAATTCGGTACAGGGCTTCGCTGCTGTCTATTTCCAGCTGGTAAATAAACAGCAAACCGGCGTCCATCTGCAGGCGCGGCCACAAAGCCTGGTGCACGTCCAGCGTCAGATCTGCATCCTCGCAGGCATATTGCGCGGCGCGGGCGATGTCTACTTGGTCAAAGCCGATTTGCTGCGCACCTTTGCCACACAAGTCTTCAAAGCTCAGACCCTTGCGGCCCAAATGGCGCTCGGCCAGGCTTTCCAGACTGTGTGGCTTGTGCACTTCCAACACATAGCTTTGCAGCATGGTGTCATGCAGGTAGCCGCGCACTTCGATGCCATGGTTAGCAAATACATGGCGGTCGTATTTCACATGCTGCCCCAGTTTGTGCTTGCCAGCGTCTTCCAGCCAGGGCTTGAGCAGGGCCAGCACCTCCTCGCGCGCTAACTGGACAGGGGCGTCCGGGTAGCGGTGCGCCAGCGGAATGTAGGCGGCAGCCCCAACGGCCACGCTCAGACTGATGCCGACGATCTCAGCGCGCATCGCGTCCAGGGAGGTGGTCTCGGTGTCCAGTGACACCACATCGGCTTTAGCGATGCGGGCCAGCCAGCGCTGCAGTGCGGCCTGGTCCAGCACAGTTTCGTAGTCGGTGGCGCGGGCTAGCAAGGACGGCACCGGCTCAGCGCCCTGCGCCTGCGCACTGGTGCTGGCCGCTTGGCTGGGCGAAGCCATGTCGCCAAACAAGTCCGCGCCACTGGCCTGGGACTTGGCCGCAGCTTTTTCCAGCTGGCTGGCCACCGTGGATGCCAGACCCTTAAAGCCAAAGCGCAGGTAAAACGCATGCAAGCCGGCCAGGTCTTCCCGTCCGCAGAGTAAATCAGAAAATTCCGGCAAGGCCGGCAGCCAATCCAAGAGATCGCAATCGGTTTTGATGGTCAGCAACTGGCGCGCCGTTGGCAGCCAGTCCAGCGCGCTGCGCAGGTTCTCGCCGACCACGCCTTTGATCGCGGCCGCGTTATCGATCACGCCTTGCAAGCTACCGTATTCCTGCAGCCATTTGACGGCAGTTTTCGGGCCTACTTTGCTCACGCCGGGCACGTTGTCCACGGTATCACCGACCAGGTTTTGGTAGTCCAGCATCAAATGCGCAGGCACGCCGAACTCTTCCAATACACCGGCCACATCGCGGCGCTTACCGTTCATGGTGTCGATGATGGTGATGCGCTCATTGACCAATTGCGCCAGGTCTTTATCGCCGCTGCTGACCACCACATCCATCCCGCGTGCAGCGGCCAGCACCGCCAAGGTGCCAATCACGTCGTCGGCCTCGACGCCCGGCACATCGAGCACTTGCATGCCCAAAAGGCGCACCATTTCGTGGATAGGCCCAATTTGCGCACGCAAATCGTCGGGCATGGGCGCCCGCTGCGCTTTGTAGGCGGGGTAGATCGCGTCTCGAAAGGTCGGACCCTTGGCATCAAATACGCAGGCCACATAGGCGGCGGGAACTTCTTTGCGCAAGGCCTGCATCATGTTGACCATGCCG
>CANKNK010000314.1 GCA_947483455.1 Comamonadaceae bacterium
CGAGCTTTCGATTCGGGACAGGTGCAGGTATGCCTGCACAATCCCAGAGACCAAGCCGAAGGCAATTACCGCCGTGTGGATGACCGGCCTTTTGGTGGCGGCCCGGGCATGGTCATGATGGCCGAACCCTTGTCCCTGGCGCTGGCGCACGCCCAGGCGCAGCGCAGTCAAGCGGGCAAAGTCATACTATTTTCCCCCCAAGGGCGGGTACTGGACCACGCAACGGTACAGCATTGGGCCGCCAGCGAGGGGGCGGTACTGGTATGCGGCCGCTACGAGGGGCTGGACCAGCGCTTTGTGGACCGCTACGTCGATGCGCAAATCAGCCTGGGCGACTTTGTCGTGTCCGGTGGCGAGTTGCCGGCCATGCTCTTTCTGGACGCGATTGCGCGTTTGCAGCCCGAGGTACTCAGCGACGCGCAGAGCCACCAACAGGACAGCTTTAACCCCGCGCTGGACGGCTTGCTCGATTGCCCGCATTACACCCGCCCCGAACTATGGCAAGGCAGGCCAGTGCCCGAGGTGCTGCTGTCTGGGCACCACGAGCGCATAGAACGCTGGCGGCGTGACCAGCGTCTACTGCTGACGGCCAGATTGCGGCCCGAGTTGGTCAGCGCAGCCAGGGCAGCCGGTGCGCTGGACGCTGCGGACGAAAAATTGTTACGCGACCCACCTTAGGCGCTAAGCGCAGGCGTGCCAATGGGCGCCAGGTCCTAAGCCAAGGACGCATTGCTATAATGGCGGGCTAACCGATCCTCTGCATGGCCATACAAGGCGCAGCAATGGTGCTGACACGACAAGGTGACCCCCAAAAGGGTTCCGGCGCTTGCAAGATCACGAAAGAAGCTATGAACCTCATCCAAATTTTGGAACAAGAGGAAATCGCGCGTTTGGGTAAAACCATTCCCGATTTCGCCCCTGGTGACACCGTCATCGTAAGCGTCAACGTTGTCGAGGGCACCCGCAAGCGGGTTCAGGCCTACGAAGGCGTGGTGATTGCCAAACGCAATCGCGGTTTGAACAGCGGCTTTATCGTCCGCAAAATTTCCAGTGGCGAAGGCGTGGAACGTACATTCCAAACCTACAGCCCGCTGATCGCTGGTATCGAAGTGAAGCGCCGTGGCGATGTGCGCCGCGCCAAGCTCTATTACTTGCGTGACCGTAGCGGCAAATCGGCACGTATCAAAGAAAAGCTCCCAGCTAAAAAGACAGCCGTTTGACCGGTTCTGTGGTTACAGCGAAAACCGCCCCGGGCCACTCCGGCGGCGGTTTTTTTACGTGCTGCCCCTATGCCAGGGCGGCGAAGCGTCCATGAGCACGATTGCGCCGTTTGACCCGCGCCAGGTACCATTTGAGATGGCAGATCAACATCTGCCGTGCGTGCCCGAGCCGCATTTCCATCCCCAAGCCCTGGCCCAGCGCTTTAGCGCGCCACCGGTGTGGGAGCCCGAATTTCGGGTGGAACCGCGCTTTATTGACCGTCAGCCAAGCGCCGCCTCGGTGCTGGTGGGTTTGGTTACCCACGCGCGGCCTACGGTATTGCTCACCCAGCGCACTGCCAGTCTGAGCAGCCACGCGGGCCAAGTCGCCTTTCCCGGCGGAAAATCGGATGCACAGGACCAAGACGCGGTGGCCACCGCCCTGCGGGAAGCGCAGGAGGAAGTGGGCTTGCACCCACGCCATGTGCGCGTTTTGGGCAGTCTTCCGCACTACACCACTGGCAGTGGTTTTGTGGTGACACCGGTGGTCGCATTGCTGGAGCCAGGCTTTACCCTCGCGCCCAATGCCGGTGAGGTGGATGCGGTATTTGAAGTGCCGCTGGATTATTTGATGAACCCGGCGCACCACCGGCGCCACACCCTGCAAACGCCGATAGGGCCACGCCATTGGATCTCCATGCCCTACCAGGATGGTGCACATGAGCGCTACATCTGGGGCGCCACCGCCGGGATGTTGCGCAATCTGTACCGGTTTTTACTACCGGCTTAGTCCAGGCACCGGGGCAGCGCGTCGGTATGATGCGATGACATGAGCTTTTTCGCCATTCTTTTTGCTTTGTTGATTGAGCAGGCGCGTCCGCTCAAAGACGAAAATTTTTTGCATGCGCAAGTGCGCAGCGCCTTGTCTTGGGCGGTGCGCCAGTTGGACACCGGGCAGCCATCGCATGCCCGTTTGACCTGGGCCGTGGTGGTCCTGATACCGGCAGCCCTTAGTGCAGTTGTGCATTGGGCCTTGCTGCTTTGGCTGGGGTGGATGGCAGCGGTGGTTTGGAACGTGGCCATCTTGTACTTGACCCTGGGTTTTAGGCAGTTCAGCCACCATTTCACCGATATCCGTGATGCACTTGACGCTGGCGATGAAGACGCAGCGCGCGCTTTACTAGCGCAATGGATGCAGATAGATGCATCGGAGTTGCCGCGCAGCGAAATCGTTCGCCAAGTCATCGCGCACTCGGTGCTTAACGCGCACCGTTGCGTGTTCGGGGTATTTGCTTGGTATTCGCTCTTGTCTGGCCTGGCGATGGGACCCGCTGGAGCGGTGATATACCGCATGGCAGAGTATTTTTCCGCATTGGCTAAGCGACCTGTGGGCCCACAAACCCTGTTGCTCAGCCCAGCGCTTTGCGATTATGTGGCCTTGTGGTGGCAGCGGATTGATTGGATCCCCGCGCGCTTGACGGCCTTGGGCTTTGCATTTGTGGGCAGCTTTGAAGATGCGATTGACCGTTGGCGCAAATTTGAGGCGGCGGTCCCTGGCGATAACGATGGCATCGTGTTGGCTGCGACTGCTGGTGCAGTGCATATTGGTCTGACGGAAGTGGATTTGCAAAACAGCGCCCCGGCGCCCCGTCTAGGCCATTTGCGTGCCATCGTGGGCCTGGTCTGGCGCACGGTGGTGATGTGGATGGTGGTGCTGGCCTTGCTGTCCTTGGCGCGCCTGCTGGGCTGACGCGCCGCGGTACCCGCGACTAGGCGCTTTGCTTGATGCCAGCGAGCGCCTCAATACCGCTTTTGCGAGAGCTCTTCGAACAAGTCTTTGTAAATTTTGTAGCGTACCGGGCTGATCGGGCTGGGCTC
>CANKNK010000315.1 GCA_947483455.1 Comamonadaceae bacterium
CACTCAATACCGTGCTGGCCGAGCCCGCCATTCGTGCCCAGTTGCTGGACCAAGGCGCCGATGCCGTAGGCGGCACCCCTGAAGCGCTGGCCAAAGTGATTGCCGCCGAAGTACCCAAGTGGATCAAGTTGGCCAAAGACACCAACATCAAGGCCGATTGAACATGGCCCGAACCACCTCGCCTGTGCCCTTGAGCCCCGCCGAACAAGAGGCGCATGCCATCGTGCAAGCGTTGCTGCACCGTGCCCGCGCCGCGCAGCAAATCGCCGAACAGTATGACCAAGCGCGGGTAGATGAACTGGTGGCTGCCGCAGCCTGGGCGATTTTGGAGCCGGGCCGCAACCAGGCCTTGGCCGAACTCGCGGTACAAGACACCGGCATCGGCAATGTGCCTGACAAGCTGCGAAAAAACTACCGCAAAACCCTGGGCTTGTTGCGCGATTTGCAGGGTGCCAAATCAGTCGGGGTCATCTCCGACAACCCAGCCACCGGCATCACCGAAATTGCCCGACCGGTGGGTGTGGTCTGTGCCATCACCCCTTCGACCAACCCGGCGGCCACGCCGGCGAACAAAATCATCAATGCGCTCAAAGGCCGCAATGCCGTCATCGTCGCGCCTTCGCCCAAAGGCTGGGCCACCAGTGCGCGTTTGCTGGAATACATCCATGCCGCCTTGGATCGTATTGGCGCGCCACGCGATCTAGTGCAAGTGCTGCCTGCGCCCATTAGCAAAGCAGCTACCTACGCGCTGATGGCCGCCTGCGATCTGGTGGTCGCCACGGGCTCGCAAGCCAATGTGCGCGCCGCCTACGCCAGTGGTACTCCAGCCTATGGGGTGGGCGCGGGCAATGTGGCGGGTATCGTCGACGAAAGCGCAGACATGGATCTCGCTGCCCAGCGTATCTTGCGCTCCAAAACTTTTGACAATGCAACCAGCTGCTCCTCTGAAAACAGCCTGGTCGTATTGGACGCAGCCGCGCCCGCTTTGTTGCAGGCATTGCAAGCTGGTGGCGCGGTGCTGCTTGATGCCGGGCAAAAGGCCTGTTTACAGGCCCTCATGTGGCCGGATGGAAAACTATCGAGCGCAGTGATCGGTCAAAGCGCCACCGTCGTGGCGCAGCGCGCTGGGCTGTTGGAAGTGGCTGCTTTGCAGCCGCGCGTGCTGCTGGTGGAAGAAAGCGGCAGTGGCGAGGACTACCCGTTTTCTGGCGAAAAACTCTGCCCCGTGTTGACGGTTTACCGCGCACCCGATTTTGAAACCGCCATGGCCACCGTGGAGCGCATTTACGCATTCCAAGGCGCTGGCCACTCGGTAGGCTTGCACAGTATTCGGCCCGAACGCGCGCTGGCCCTGGGATTGCGTTTGCCGGTATCGCGTGTCATCGTAGACCAGGCGCATTGCATCGCCACCGGCGGCAGTTTTGACAACGGTTTGCCCTTTAGCCTGTCCATGGGCTGCGGCACCTGGGGTAAAAATAATTTTTCCGACAATATGAACTACCGGCACTACCTGAATATCACGCGCATTTCGCGCCCTATTCCCGAGCGCGTGCCCTCCGAAGAGCAGTTACTGGCGGACTACTTCGCCAAATACGGGCGCGCATGAGCCAGGCTGTGTGGCCCCGCACGGTGCGTGCGCTTTTGGAGGTGCAAACCACTGCGCGACCCGATGCGCTGTATGCGCTGGCGCTGGACTCCGAAGAGGGAGGTAAGCAGGCCCCAAGCAGCATCGGGTTTGCGGCGCTGGCGCAGTATTGCGCCCAGGTTGCCACGCTCTTACAAGGCCAAGGCTTGCAGCCGGGCGACACGGTGTCGCTGGTCATGCCCAATGGCTTGAACACTTTGCGTTTGTTGCTTGGCGCTATGCATGGTGGATGGTGTGTCAACCCGGTGAATCTACTCAGTAGCGCCGAGCAAATGCGCTACGTGCTCGACCATAGTGATTGCAAGCTGGTGCTTGTCAGCCCCGACTGGGCTGAGCGCGTCCGAACGATATTGACCACTATCCCGCGTCCCGTTGCTATGCTGGTGTGTGACCCAGATATGGATAGCCACGATAGTTTGCTAGGTGCCGTGCCGCCGACCGCCACGCCAGCGCCAAAGCCCGAGGCGATGGCGCTGCTGATGTACACCTCGGGCACCACGGGCGTTCCTAAAGGTGTGGTGCTTACGCAGTCTAATTTAGCCGCCAATGCCGTGGCGATCAGCGCCGAACACCGACTCGGTGCGCGCGACCGCGTGCTAGCCGTGCTGCCGCTCTACCATATCAATGCTTTTGCCGTCACCATGCTTGCGCCGCTGGCCCACGGCGGTAGTTTGGCCATGCCGCCAAAGTTCTCGGCGGCGCGTTTTTGGCAGCAGGCTGTGCACGCGCAATGCAGCTGGATTAATGTGGTGCCGACCATGATTTCCTATCTGCTCGAGGGCGCTGCGCCCGAGCGCGAAACCGTGCGCAACATCCGCTTTTGCCGCAGCGCCTCAGCGGCTTTGCCGCCCGCCCATTTGCAGGCTTTTGAACAGCGCTTTGGGATCGGCGTGATCGAGACCATGGGGCTGACCGAAACCGTAGCGCCCTCGTTTTCCAACCCCTACGAGCCTAAGCTGCGCAAGCTCGGCTCGGTCGGTCAGGCATCGGGCTGCGAGGCCTGTGTCATCGATGCTAACTTGCATCCCGTACCTGATGGCAGCACCGGTGAAATCGCCATTCGCGGTCCGCAAGTGATGCAGGGCTATTACAAAAACCCCGATGCCACCCGCGCTAGTTTTACGCCGGACGGTTGGCTGCGGACCGGCGATCTAGGCCACCGCGATGGGGATGGTTTTTTCTTTGTCACCGGGCGGATCAAAGAGTTGATCATCAAAGGCGGCGAGAACATCGCACCGCGCGAGATCGACGAAGTGCTGCTGCGCCATCCCACGGTGCTGGACGCCGCAGCCACCGGTATGCCCGATGTGCATTACGGCCAAGACATTTTGGTATGCATCGTATTGCGCGAAGGCTGTAGCGCGGATGAAACGGTGTTACGCGCGTTTTGCACGGAGCACCTGGGGCGCTATAAA
>CANKNK010000316.1 GCA_947483455.1 Comamonadaceae bacterium
GTGCGGTGTATCCAGCCGGTGGTTTTGCCCAGGCCATCGCCCACTTTGCTTTTTTTACGCTGCAAAAGGTAAATCTTGCGCGGGCTGGGCGCGATGTCCGCAGTTTGCAAACCCCCGGCACTGGCATAGCTGCGGTCCACGCCCCATTCTTTGAAAAACTGGTCGGCGTCCAGGCTGGAGCTGCCGCCCGCGTGCAGCAAAAACTCGGCCGTGTCAAAGCCTATGCCGCCTGCGCCAATCAGCGCCACGCGCTGCCCAACCGGGCATTTGTCGCGCAGCACATCCAAGTAGCTGCGCACCGAGGGGTGGTCTATGCCCTCAATAGCCGGTGTGCGCGGCGTCACCCCGGTGGCTAGTACCACTTCGGTAAAACCGGCGTCCAGCAAGTCTTGCGCACTGACGCGCTGGCCCAGGCGCAAGGTGACACCGGTCAAGCTAATTTGCTTGGCAAAGTAGCGCAGGGTTTCATAAAACTCTTCTTTGCCGGGCACTTGTTTGGCGATGTTGAATTGCCCGCCAATCTCGCTGGCCGCGTCAAACAGGGTGACGTCCAAGCCGCGCCGCGCAGCCGTGGTGGCAAAAGCCAGCCCGGCCGGGCCTGCGCCGACGACCGCAATGCGCTCGCGCGCAGGCGCAGGCGTTTCGATCATCAGGGTTTCGTGGCAGGCACGGGGATTGACCAGGCAGGAGGTGATCTTGCCGCCAAAAGTGTGGTCTAAGCAGGCTTGGTTACAGCCTATGCAGGTGTTGATCTCGTCGGCCCGGCCTTCGGCCGCTTTGCGCACGAAGTCGGCATCGGCCAAAAAAGGGCGTGCCATGGAAACCATGTCGGCCATGCCATCGGCCAAGATTTGCTCGGCCACTTCGGGCGTATTGATGCGGTTGGTGGCCACCAACGGTATGCCTACTTTGCCCTTCAGTTGCGCGGTCACCCAGGCAAAGGCAGCGCGCGGTACTTTGGTCGCGATGGTGGGAATGCGCGCCTCGTGCCAGCCGATGCCGGTGTTCAAAATCGTGACCCCGGCCTGCTCCAAGGCCTGCGCCAGTTGCACTACTTCGTCCAGCGTGGAGCCGCCTTCCACCAGGTCCAGCATCGACAGCCGAAAAATCACAATGAAATGGGGCCCCACCGCTTGGCGTATGCGGCGTACGATTTCCAATGGAAAGCGGATGCGGTTTGCATAACTGCCCCCCCAGCCGTCCTCGCGCTGGTTGGTTTGGCGGGCGATAAATTCATTGATGAGGTAGCCTTCCGAGCCCATGATTTCCACGCCGTCATAGCCCGCGCTTTGGGCCAGTGCGGCGCAGCGCGCATAGTCGGCAATGGTTGCTTCGATTTCTGCTTCGCTTAAAGGGTGCGGGCGAAAAGGGTTGATGGGCGCTTTGAGTGCGCTGGGCGCCACCAACTCGGGGTGGTAGGCGTAGCGGCCAAAGTGCAGTATTTGCATGGCGATCTTGCCGCCTGCGTCGTGTACCGCTTGCGTTACTACCTTGTGTTTGTCCGCTTCCTCTTGCGTAGCCATGCGCGCGCCGCCGGGCAGGGGGCGGCCCCGGTCATTGGGGGCGAGGCCGCCAGTCACGATCAGGCCCACGCCGCCGCGCGCGCGCTCGGCATAGAACGCGGCCATGCGCGCAAAGCCATTTTTGGCTTCCTCCAGACCCACATGCATGGAGCCCATGATGACGCGGTTCTTGAGTTCGGTAAAACCCAGGTCCAGGGGCTTGAGCAAATGGGGGTAGGGGTTCACGCGGGCGTCCTTGGGCGATGGCTATTGAATCAGGCCGCCCTGCACCGCAGGTGCGCAAAGCGGCCAACAAGAGCGGTATTCTCTATCATGTGCCCTAAGCCCTCAGCGCGCGCAAGCAGCTGTAAGTCTTCGCGCAAGGCGCTGTATCTCTGTGCAAACTCCGTTCATGAAAGCTACTGTGGAGGATCCTCCCCCTAACATTGCGCCCCAAGCGCCCAGCGCCGTGCGTCCGCGCGATGCGGCCAGTTTGCTGATTTACCGGCGCGAGGGCAAGCAGCTTGAGGTGCTAATGGGCAAGCGCAGGCCGGGTGCGCGGTTTTTGCCCGACGTGTATGTATTTCCCGGCGGTGCTTTGGACAAGGCCGATACGCACAAGGTGTTGGAGGCGACGACGAAGTCTGCGCCGCAGCGCGTTACCGGGGCGGGCTCGGCGCTGGCGGCGCACTGGGTGCAAGCCATGGCTGCGCGCCACCCGCTGCACGCCGCCGCTTTGCTGGGCGCTGCCTTGCGCGAGTCGCATGAGGAAAGCGGCTGGCGCTGGGCCGATGCTGCATTGCCAAGCCTGAACAAGACGGGCTTTTGCTACCTAGGCCGCGCTATCACCCCTGCGCAAAGCCCCAGGCGTTTTCATGCCCGTTTTTTTGCCGTGCCGCAAGAACGTATGCAACAAGACCCGCATGCCGATGGCGAGTTGCTGGACTTGCGCTGGGTCGATATACGCAACCCGGAGCAATTGCCCATCATCGACGTCACTGAATTCATGCTCGCCGAGCTGCGGCGCGAGCTCACTGGCCAGCGCGCAGACCTGCCCTTGCTCTGTTATGTCAATGACCGTGTGCGCATACGCAGGTGCCCCATCAACCCTTGAGCGTGAACAGCGGAATGTCTTTCTGCACCGAAAGCGCATCGAGCTGTTTGCAGGTTTGGCCTTTAACAAAGCTGGCAATGGTGCTGTGGCTTTCGGGACGGGACATGGTGCGGACATCGCTTTGCGATTGGCCTGCCGCCTGCATCAAGCGCTGGGCGAAATGCGGCTCTAAGGCCGCGAAGGCGACGCGCCCGTCTTTGCAGGGGTAAATGCGGTAGCCGGCATGGCTGCCACCCACGCTGCCCTTGGCGGTGGTCAAGCCCCAGTGGCGCGGCAGCGCCAGGTAATGTGCGGCTTCGGACAGAGCGACTTCGATATGCGCGCCTTTGCCGCTGGCCATACGCTGCATGTGCACTTGCAAGACCGCTTCGCTGGCCATGAGCGATCCGCCCATGTCCGCGTACAGCGAGGGCGGGGTGTCCATGCCAA
>CANKNK010000317.1 GCA_947483455.1 Comamonadaceae bacterium
TATTGCCCAGGCTTTTGCTCATTTTGCGGCCCTGGCCGTCGGTGGCAAAGCCGTGGGTGAGCAGGCCCCGGTAGGGTGCGCGGTCATACAGCGCGCAGCCCAGCAAGAGTGAACTGTGGAACCAGCCGCGATGTTGGTCGTGGCCTTCCAGATACAAATCGGCTTCGGGGCCGGTTTCGTGAAACGGCGCAATATCGTAGGCGTATTTATGGCTGCCACGCAGCACATGTTCGAAGGTGGAGCCCGAGTCGAACCAGACTTCCAAAATGTCGGTGCTTTTGCTGTACTCGTCCGCCTTGGCTGTCTGGCCTTTGCCTTGGGCGCTCAGCAATTGCTGTATGTCCATGACCTCTGCGCGGCTCCAAGCCTCGATGCCGCCTTGCTCCACCATGCTTGCGGCAATATCCAAAATCTCCATGGTGTCCGGGTGCAGCTCGCCACTGTCTTTGTGCAGCAAAAACGGCACCGGCACGCCCCAGCTGCGCTGGCGCGAGATGCACCAGTCGGGCCGATTGGCAATCATGTCGCGCAAACGGGTTTTGCCGTTTTCCGGGTAGAACTGGGTTTGTTCGATGGCGTCCAGCGCCAGTTGGCGCAACGTCTTGGGCGCTTTGTCTTTGGTGAATACGCCCTCGCCTTGGTCCATGCGCACAAACCACTGCGCAGCAGCGCGGTAAATCACCGGAGTTTTGTGGCGCCAGCAATGCGGGTAGCTGTGGGTGATGCCCTGGGTGGCCATCAAACGTCCGGCGTTTTTCAAGGTTTCCAGAATGTCGGGAATCGCTTTCCAGATGTGCTGACCGCCAAACAAGGGGAAATCTGCGGCATAAGCGCCGTTGCCTTGCACCGGGTTCAAGATGTCGTCGTAGGCCAGACCTTGCGCGACGCAGGAGTTGAAATCTTCTACGCCATAAGCGGGCGAGGAATGCACGATACCGGTGCCGTCATCGGCGGTGGCGTAATCGGCCAAATACACCGGGGCGGTGCGTGCGTAGCCAGGGTCGACATGGGCCAAAGGGTGGTGAAAGTTGATGTGGTCCAGCGCCTTGCCTTCTACCGTTGCCACAATGGAGCCTTGCAATTGCCAGCGCTCTAGGCATTTGTCCACCAAGGATTGCGCGCAAAGCATCAGGCCGCGTGCTGTGTCCACCAGGGCATAAACCAGAGCCGGGTTCAGGTTGAGCGCTTGGTTGGCCGGAATCGTCCAAGCGGTAGTGGTCCAGATGACCGCAAACGCTTCTTTTTCTAATGGGGGCAGACCGAAGGCCTTGGCCAGCTTGTCGGGCTCGGCGCATAAAAACGCCACATCCAGGGTGTCGCTTTTTTTGTCCGCGTATTCGATTTCAAATTCGGCCAAGGACGAGCCGCAATCAAAACACCAATAGACGGGCTTCAAACCTCTATAGACAAAACCGCGCTCGATCACGCGTTTGAAAGCCCGGATTTCCCCGGCTTCGTTACTAAAGTCCATGGTGCGGTAGGGCCGCTCCCAATCGCCCAAGACGCCCAGGCGCTGAAAGTCCTCGCGCTGCTGGTCGATTTGTTCGGTGGCAAAGGCCCGGCTTTTGGCCTGCATGTCGTCGCGGCTTAGCTTGCGTCCATGCAGTTTTTCGATGGCGTTTTCAATCGGCAGCCCATGGCAGTCCCAGCCGGGGATGTACTGCGCGTCAAAGCCAGCCAACTGGCGGCTTTTGACGATCATGTCTTTGAGCACTTTATTGAGCGCATGGCCGATGTGCAGCTTGCCATTGGCATACGGTGGGCCGTCGTGCAGCACAAACAAGGGTTGGCCATGGCGCGCCACGCGCAGGCGCTTGTACAGGCCGGTATCGCTCCAGCTCTTGGCCCAGGCCGGCTCGCGCTTGGGCAGATCGCCACGCATGGGGAAGGGCGTGTCGGGCAGGTTCAGGGTGCTGCGGTAGTCGAGGGCTTCGGTCATACAAGTCTCAGGTACTGGCCTTGGGGGCCGTTGTCGGGTGGGCTGCGCTGCGCGGGTGGGGGCTTTCGCTTGCGCTAGGTGGGAGCGCGTGGCGCGGGGCAAGGTGCGCCGGTGTGCCCTGTCAAATTCGGGCGGCGAGCCAGGCCCGGGCGTCGTCGCAGTCGCGCTGTATCCCTTGGGTCAGGGCGTCCAGGCCATCGTACTTGCGTTCGTCGTGTAGTTTGTGCAGCAGTTCCACGCTGATAATTTTACCGTAGCCCCCGTCTGGTCCCAGGCTGGCGGGCCAGTCCAGGCAATGGGTTTCTAGCAGCACCCGTCCGCCGTTCACGTCATGGGGGTCTAGCGAAGGGCGCACGCCCATATTCGCCACCCCGGCGATGGGCTTGTCTGACAGGCCATGCACCAGCACCACGAAGATGCCGCTGGCAGCGGGTTTCCAGCGCGGAAAACGCAGGTTCAGGGTGCGAAAACCCAGGGTGCGCCCGAGCTTGCGGCCATGCACAATGTGCCCGGAAATCCGGTAAGGGCGGCCCAGCAGGCGCGCCGCTTGCGCCATATGGCCATCGGCCAGCGCAGCACGGACCGCCGAGCTAGACACCCGCAGGCCATGCACTTCATAGCTGTTCATGCGCGCCACGTCAAAGCCCTGCGCCTCGCCGGCTGCGTCCAGCATGGCGTAATCCCCGGCGCGCTGGGCGCCAAAACGGAAATCGTCCCCCACCAACACGTAGCGCGCCCCCAGGCCTTGGACCAGCACTTTTTGTACAAAATCCTGCGGACTTTGGCCGGCCAGGCTGGCGTTAAATGGCAGCACCACGGTCTGGTCCACGCCGCATTGGGCCAACTCTTGCAACTTATCGCGGAAGGTGCCTACGCGGCTGGGCGCCAGTTCGGGGCGTTGCAGGTGCAGCGCAAAGTAGTCGCGCGGATGCGGCTCGAAGGTCAGCACGCAACTGGGCACGCCGCGCTGCTGCGCCTCGCTGCGCAAAAGCGCCAGCATGGCCTGGTGGCCGCGGTGCACGCCGTCAAAATTACCAATGGTCAGGGCACAGGCCGGTGCAAGGCCCGGGTGCTGGAAGCCGCGGA
>CANKNK010000318.1 GCA_947483455.1 Comamonadaceae bacterium
GCCGCCACCTACTTTGACCAGATCCGACTGGCACTGCCCAAGATGATCAAGGACAAAGGCGCCAAGAAGGTCTGCACCATCTACCAGGACGATGACTTCGGGCTGGAAGTGCTGCGCGGTGCCGAGGCAGGTCTGAAAACCGCGAATATGGAGCTCACCGAAAAGACCTCTTTCAAACGCGGCTCTACCGACTTCTCGACCCAGGTCGCGAAGATGAAATCATCGGGCTGCGAACTGGTGGTCTTGGGCACGATTATTCGCGAGACGATCGGCACGGTGGCCGAGTCCCGCAAAACCGGTTTCAACCCGATCTTTCTAGCCTCTATCGCCGCCTATACCGATTTGATCCACAAACTCGGCGGCAAAGCCATGGACGGTGTTTATGCCACCAATGTGGTGCAAAACCCCTACTTGGACGAGGCTTCGCAGCCCATCCGCTTTTGGGCCAATAAGTACAAAACCAAGTTCAATGAAGATCCCGCTGTGTTCTCCGCCTACGGCTACATCATGGTAGACATCTTTATTCAAGCGGCGCAAAAAGCCGGCCCCAACCTCACCAGCGCCAGCTTTGTGAAAGCCATGAACAGCATGTCCATTCCCCCGGACTTCTTTGGCACGCCGGCCCTGACCTACACCAACACCAAGCGCTTGGGCAGTGAGTCTGTGAAGCTGTCGCAAATCCAGGACGGCAAATGGCGCGTGGTGACGGAAGTAAAGTAATTCTGTGGTTCGTTGCGCTGCGCCCTAAGTCGGCACAAGCACTATTTTTTTGGAGACAACTATGACAGCAAGCAATTTGTTAAAGAAAACCGCATTCGCACTAGCCGCCATGCTGGCACTAGGCGCCCACGCGCAGCAACAAGGTGTCAGCAAAGACGAAATTGTGATCGGCACGATCCAGGACTTGTCCGGCCCCCTGGCGGGCTTTGGCAAGCAGGCGCGTTCGGGCATGCAACTGGCGGTGGCTGAGCTCAATGAGCAGGGCGGCATCAATGGCCGCAAACTCAAATTACTGGTGGAAGACGATGGCTACGACCCCAAAAAGTCGGTGCTAGCGGCCCAAAAACTGGTGAACCAGGATAAGATTTTTATCATGGCCGGCCACATCGGTACGGCGCAAAACTTGGCTGCTATGCCCGTGCAGTTCGAAAAGAATGTGGTGAACTTTT
Organism: Comamonadaceae bacterium; assembly: GCA_947483455.1. GTDB lineage: Bacteria > Pseudomonadota > Gammaproteobacteria > Burkholderiales > Burkholderiaceae_C > Allorhodoferax. The sequence goes on from CANKNK010000318.1 coordinate 1,170, forward strand.
TCCCGATCACCGCCGCGCGCGAAATGTACGAGCCGCTGGACCGTTTGAAATATTCTTTTGCTGCGACCTACTACGACCAGATGCGCATCACCTTGCCGTCATTGATCAAGGAAAAAGGCGCGAAAAAAGTCTGCACCATGTACCAAGACGATGACTTTGGCCTGGAAGTGTTCCGCGGCGCAGAGGCCGGACTCAAGGCCATGAATATGGAGTTCACTGAGAAGACGACTTACAAGCGCGGAGCCACCGACTTTTCATCGCAAATTTCTAAACTCCAAGCCAGCGGATGCGATATGGTGGTGCTGGGCACCATCATCCGCGAAACGATTGGCGCGATTGGCACCGCGCGCAAAATCGGCTTTAACCCGATTTTTGTCGGCTCCAGCGCCTCGTATACCGACCTGATTCACAAAATCGGCGGCAAAGCGATGGACGGCTTGTATGCCACGATGACGGTGCAAAACCCCTACCTGGACGAGGCATCGCAGCCCATCCGCTTTTGGGCCAATAAGTACAAAACCATGTTCAACGAGGACCCCACGGTGTTCTCGGTTTATGGTTACATCATCATCAACAGCTTTGCGGCAGCCGCCGCCAAGGCGGGTAAAAACCTGACCACCGATACCTTTATCAAAGCCATGGACAGCACGGTGCTGGAGCCCGATATGTTCGGCGGCGCCAAGGCCACATTCAGTGCCACCAAGCGCCTGGGCAGCGATGCCTCGCGCCTGTCCCAAATCCAGGACGGCAAGTGGAAAGTGGTCTCGGGCTATGTCAGCGCGTCCAGTGTGAAGTAAGAACCCTCCGCAGCGGGCGCAGTTTCGCCCTGCCGCCCGCTAGCTTCAAGCCGCCCGGCCCCGTGCCGTGCGGCTTTTTTAATGCCCCAAAGCCCCGCTGCGCCGAGAGGGGCCGCAGGCGCGCTACAGTTAGCCCATGGGCAAGTCACCACCACCGTTCAAAGCCGCCGCTGCCGACCCGCATGCGCTGCTGACCGGTTTTGCCGGTTTAAGTGCCAAGCTGGACTATTTGTCGGCCTCGGACGTAGAGCAGGTGCGCCAGGCCTATCGCTTTGCCGACGAGGCGCATTTGGGCCAATTGCGCGGAAGCGGGGCCCCTTACATCACGCACCCGATTGCGGTTGCCGCCCAGTGCGCGGACTGGAAGTTGGACGCGCCGGCCCTCATGGCCGCGCTCTTACACGATGCCATGGAAGACTGCGGCGTAACCAAGGTGGAGTTGATAGAGCGCTTTGGTTCTCCGGTGGCCGAGTTGGTCGATGGCCTGACCAAGCTAGACAAGCTGAGCTTCACCACACGCGAGGAAAACCAGGCCGAGTCTTTTCGCAAAATGCTATTGGCCATGGCGCGCGATGTACGCGTGATCCTCATCAAGCTGGCCGACCGTACCCACAATATGCGCACCATGGGCGATATGCCACGCGCCAAGTGGGGTCGCATCGCCCAAGAGACGCTGGATATTTACAGCCCGATTGCGCACCGCCTGGGCCTGAACGAAATCTACCGCGAGTTGCAAGAGCTCTCCTTCCGCTATTTGCTGCCCTGGCGCCATACGGTGCTGTCCAAAGCGGTTGCCAAGGCGCGTAGCCGAAGGCGCGATTTGCTGCAAAAAGTGCAGCGCGAAGTGGAAGCCACTTTTGCTGCCCATGGTATGCCGGTACGCATATCGGGTCGGGAAAAAGCGCTGTATTCGATTTACCGCAAGATGCATGACAAGCACCTCAGCTTTGCCCAGGTCACCGATGTGTATGGCTTTCGCGTGCTGGTGCCGGATATTACCGATTGCTATACCGCGCTAGGACTCTTGCACCAGCTCTACAA